>CANPBX010000084.1 GCA_947572385.1 uncultured Clostridia bacterium | reverse complement strand
ATATCAAAGAGATCCCTAATGTGCGCAGTTATGTTTCCATTGACGGGGGCATGTTTGATAACCCGCGCTATGCACTATATCAGTCGGATCATACCTGCCTGATAGCTAATAAGGCCGCCCAGCCAGCTGATTATGTGGCTACTATTGCAGGAAAATGCTGTGAGAGCGGCGACCTTATTCAGGAACATACCCATATTCAAAAGCCTGAGATCGGGGATATCCTGGCTGTGCTTTCAACCGGGGCCTATAACTATTCCATGGCTTCAAACTATAACCGCAACCCCAGGCCTGCCTGCGTCATGGTAAAACAGGGGGAGAGCAGGGTTATCATTAAGGGCGAAACATATGAAGACCTCGTGCGTAATGACCTTTGATTCGGAGGATAAACACGATGAATGATAAATTGCAGGATGGAAATATAGATGCGCTTTTCAGTGCTATCCTGAGCTTGGAAACTGCCGATGAATGCTACAAATTTTTTGAAGACCTCTGTACAGTACCGGAGCTGAAGGCCATGTCCCAGCGGCTGGCTGTAGCCCGTATGCTTACACAGCGGCACATCTATTCTGATATTGTCGCTGAGACCGGCGCTTCCACAGCTACTATCAGCCGGGTAGCGAGGGCTTTGAACTACGGCAGTGACGGCTATCACCTGGTGTTTGACCGTATCGGTCTTGGCGGCGATACTTGCGGCAAAGAGGAATGATATGGCAGGGTATTCGGTCTTCTCTCAGTATTATGATATCCTTATGTCAGGCGCAGAGTATCCCCGTCGGGCTGAATATCTGCTGGAACTCCTGAAAGAACTTGGACATCCTCCTGGGCTTACGCTTGACTTGGCCTGCGGTACAGGCTCTCTGACGCTGGAGCTATTTCGCCGTGGCGTAGACGTCTATGGCGTGGATGCCTCTGTTGAGATGCTATCCCAGGCACGGGAAAAATGTATGGATGCAGGGGCGGACATCCTATTCCTACGCCAAAAAATGCAGGAGCTGGACCTGTACGGAACTGTCAATACCGTCTTCTGTACACTGGACAGTATAAACCATTTACAAGGCAGAGATGAGGTGCGCAGGACCTTTCAGCGGGTCTCTCTGTTTCTTGAACCCAATGGCTATTTTGTGTTCGATATGAACACACTCTATAAGCATGAAAAAGTTTTAGGCAACCACACATTTGTATACGACACCGAGTCGGTGTACTGTGTGTGGCAGAATCGTTGTACCTTGGGGTCGGGCAGAGTCGATATTGGCCTGGACTTTTTTGAACGTGATGGAAAAATATACCGGCGCAGCTCTGAGCATTTTTCTGAATTTGCTTATCCTGTAGAGCAGGTGAGGGAGTGGCTCAATGAGTATGGTTTGGGAGAGATACATACTTATAACGAGCTGAGCATGGACCCGCCAAGGGCCGACAGTCAGAGGCTCGTTATTGTGGCGAAAAAGTGTGGATAGGGGGATAATATGGATAGTATCATACGCACTATCACTTCTGACGGTAGCCTGATGGCATCTGCCATCGACTCAACACAACTGGTCTATACCGCGCAGCAGCTGCATACACTTACAAAGACATCAACAGCGGCACTTGGCAGGCTGTTGACAGGGGCTTCACTAATGGGTGCAATGCTGAAAGAGGCTGATGCGACTCTAACCTTGAAGGTTGCCGGAGACGGCCCTCTTGGCAGTCTTCTGGCTGTAGCTAACAGCAGGGGATATGTTCGCGGCTATGTTGACCACCCGGAGGTCGAGCTTCCGCTAAAGCCTAACGGCAAGCTTGACGTTGGCGGTGCGGTGGGGCATATAGGCCGTCTTGCGGTCATCAGAGACTTCGGCACCGGGGAGCCATACTCTGGGCAGGTTGAACTGGTTAGCGTTGAAATTGCTGAAGATTTGACCAGTTATTATGCCCATAGTGAGCAGACACCTACTGTCTGCGCTCTAGGTGTGCTGGTCGATAAGAAGGATGGTGACGCCCTGTTAGCCGGAGGTATGCTCATCCAGGCGCTTCCTGGCGCTGACGATGCCGCCCTATCACTGTTGGAGCGGAATGTGGCTGAGATGGACTCGGTAACTACCATGCTGGCGAAGGGGCTGTCCCTGGAAGAAATGTGCCACCTGGCACTCAAAGGATTCCAGGTTGAGAAGCTGGATGAAACTAAGGTGGGTTATGCATGTAACTGTAGCAAGGAGCGCTTTACCCGCGTGCTTCTCACGCTGCCAAGAGAAGAGCTGGAGACGCTGCCGGTAAATAAAGATGGGTTAGTGGAGACCGTCTGCCAGTATTGTAACCGCAAGTATTTGTTCTCTAAAGAGGAGATACAGGCCTTAGTCGAAAAAACTCGAAAAAAAGGCAAATAAATTTTGATTTTCCTATTGACAAATGAGAGGAAATAAGGTAAAATATAGAACGTCGCTGGGAGCGATATTCCGAGTGGTGAAATTGGGGGCATAGCTCAGCTGGTTAGAGCACCTGCCTTACAAGCAGGGGGTCATAGGTTCGAGTCCTATTGTCCCCACCATATTGGATCTAAGTTGGCCCGGTAGTTCAGTTGGTTAGAACGCTAGCCTGTCACGCTAGAGGTCGACGGTTCGAGCCCGTTCCGGGTCGCCACT
>CANPBX010000083.1 GCA_947572385.1 uncultured Clostridia bacterium | reverse complement strand
TCATCCGCACTAAATTTTAGATATTTCACCTGTCTACTTGACAAGGGGCATATCACTTCGCTTTCTTTGCGCCTTTTATATACCTGGGCGACTGCTTCTCCCGGCGGCAGGCGGACTTTATCCACGCCCTGCCCGCTCCCCGGGGACAGCTGTACCTGGCGGCGGTGCTGAATGCCTTCTGGCAGATACTGCTGCCCATAATACCCTGCCGGCTGTTTACAGGGTACGCACAGCGTTTGGTACACTTAATGTATATCGAGTACAATATCCGCGATTTGACGCTCATAGCCGTGGCCCTGGTGGGATTTGCCTTTATGATGGCGGCGCTTACAGGCACCTGGCACGGATATATACTGGCGTCCATGGCCCATCTGGTATGCTGGCGGATCATCACTTCTGGCGGATATTATACAATGTTCACCACCATACCCGTGGTAAACGTCAAACTCCATGAGTTAAGCAGTTTTCTTATGTTTTTTGGCTCGCCCTTTGCCATAACCCACCAAAACTTATCCCAGCCTTTCATGATCGTCACGTATATCTGGCTGCCCATCTTCGGGGCCCTATGCGCCGCTGCGGGCTATCATCTCTATAAGCGCCGCCAAAGCGAGTGGGCCGGGAACTTCGGCCGGTGCAAGATCTTAGAGCGGGTCCTGCGCACGGAGATGACCCTGGCCGCAGGTGTGGGAGCGCTGAGCGTTATGACGGCCACGGCCGTAGGCTTTGAGCTGGGCGGCCTTGGCATCCCGCTTACCCTGGGGTCCATGGTGCTGGCGGTCTTCGGGGCGCACCTGATACTGGAGCTTGTCTGGCACCGAAAGCTGAAGGCCCTGGGCCGCAGCTCCATGTCCATTGTCATTTCCGGGGCGCTGCTGGCGGTGCTGCTGGTGCTGACGGGCACCGGCATGGGCGTGGACACCGACCTCCCGGAGACGTCGGAGATAGAGCTGGTAGATCTGCAGTTTCTGTACCCGATAAACAACATAGATATGAACGGCTCCTGGCTCCTGGAGGTGCCCGGAGTTTCGCCGGAGAATAATTCCAGTTATCTGAGACGCGGCCTTACCAGCCCCGAGATGCTGGAAAAGGTGCGTAAGCTCCACAAGAAATATTTAGAGCTGGAGCGCGCCGCCCAGTACCCATACCTGCCCGGGCGGGGGGCCTACCGCTTGCAGGAGGATATCTATATCAGCTACTGTATCAATGACAATGACGGCGATGCCCTGCCGGAATACGAGGGCGTGTCGGTATTCTATAAAGGTCCGGTGAACTCCAAGACGGAGCCCATCCTTGAGGAGGTCCGGAACCTTCGCCGGGAGATGATCTCCAGCGATGAGTTTGTAAACAGCCTTGAGCCGATGTGCGCCATAGACGCGGTGTCGTCGCTGGGCTGGGTGGAGCCGAAAGCGGGCTACTATAGAGTGATGGACTCGGAGGACAAGGCGGGTGTTAAGGACCCCCGCCCGGTAGAGGAGCTGCCAAAAGACTTCCGGGAGCGCCTTGAGGAGGCCATGCGCGAGGACTTCAAAAACGGCCGCTTCACCACCCAGGATGGTATGCTGGACGCGGACTATCCCATATACCAGCTTGGATACAGCGGCGAGTTCACCGCCCGGGGCGGCTTTTTCCTGGACCCGGACAGCGGCGAATTTGTCCCGGCGGCGGGCAAGCGGCTGACGCTGGCGGAGTATGAGCGCGGCAGCCATATGCAGCAGCACAACGCGCTGCACGTCACCAAGGAGATGCCCGCGACGTATGGGTATCTTAATGAGGTGTATAAGTGAGAGCATAGCGAAAAACTGCCCCCTTCGGCGTTGGCCGGAGGGGGCAGTTTTTAAGTTTTTAGTTTTCACTGAATTCGGAAAGCAGCAATCCCTCATTCCTCTCCAGCGCCCAGTTGATGCTCCACTGATTGGAGAACAGCAGCAGATACCGCCCCTTCAGGTCCTGCACCTTTTTGGTATCAGAGGTCAGGTTAAGCTTTCTAAGCGCTGCCTCGTCCAGCCCCTCGTTGTCTATCCAGCGTATGAAGGAGTAGGGGAGGGTCTGCATATGGACCTCCACGTTATACTCGTTCTCCATGCGGTACTGGAACACGTCGAACTGTAAGCTGCCCACAACGCCCACGATGATCTCCTCCATGCCGGAGTTTATCTCCTGGAAGATCTGGATAGCGCCCTCCTGGGCGATCTGGTTTGCGCCCTTGACGAACTGCTTGCGCTTCATGGTGTCCTTCTGCCGCACAAGGCTGAAGAGCTCCGGCGCGAAGGTGGGTATGCCCTGGAATTTTAGCTTCTTCCCCGGCGCGCACAGGGTGTCGCCTATGGAGAACACCCCAGGGTCGAATACGCCGATGATGTCCCCGGCATAGGCCTCGTCGATCATCTCCCGGCTCTGTGCCATAAGCTGCTGGGGCTGGCTCAGCTTCATGCGCCGCCCGCCCTGGACGTGCTCGACCTCCATGCCCTTCTCGAACTTGCCGCTGCATATGCGTATAAAGGCTATGCGGTCCCGGTGGGCCTTGTTCATGTTGGCCTGTATCTTAAAGACGAAGGCGGAGAAATCCTCGGCAAAGGGGTCGACAGTCCTCCCCTCGGCCTGGCGCGAGAGGGGCGGGGGCGTGAGCTTTAAAAACTGCTCCAGAAAGGGCTCCACCCCGAAGTTCGTCAGCGCCGACCCGAAGAACACCGGCGAGAGCTTTCCGTGGCGCACCCGTTCCA
>CANPBX010000082.1 GCA_947572385.1 uncultured Clostridia bacterium | reverse complement strand
GCTTGTGCTGTAGGATTTGGCTCTGCGGGGATAAAATATCCTGTTTTTGACGGTTTCCCTGATAGGAAATACAATCCGACAGGCAAGCAAATTGCTCTAATTGAAACATCAAATTCAGGAAAGCTCCTTGACCATTACTATGTGGCATCGCTGGATAGCACAGCAGGAGTAGTGGCAATGCTTTTTGGGCTATATATAGATTGTGATGCCTTTTATAAAAGTGATAGATATTCAGAGAAAACATATTTAGAGTCGTATGGACGTTGGAAACAGCTATATGATCCCGCTTTCAAGGTACACATAGCCGACTAAAAATATTTTCCCCACTTGAAGCAACCGGAAGCGGGAAAGAGGATCATGTAGGAGTTTGCGGAGAAGAAACGCGAGGAGGAGGAGCGGGAAGCCCGGCGGCTCCAACTGATCCTGGAGAAGCGGCGGAAGGGAAAAAAGTGAGGACGCAGGCTTCCCCAGCAGCTATAGCCTTGAAAATGACATGATGACACTTCTAGCACGGACATAGCGCGACTTCTAAATAGATATTTTTTGAACGACAAATATTAGCGTTCTCCTGCGCCTGTTAAGCAAATGCGCACGGAACGCATGGCGAGGGATATAGAGGAAAAACGTAAATGAATATAAGACTTTTTTCGGTTCCTCTGGAAAAAAGAAAGATATTTTTTCAGCGCCGCAGTTTGCAAAAAACTGCGGCGCTTTTCTTTTCGACAAGAACTGACAACTTTCGCGCGCTTAGGGGACGGGCACCCCCAGGGCAACAGGCATTCCTTTACATAGTTACTGTACACCATGTACTTACCACATTTAAGACGGACAAGAATAACTCTCACCCAAACATAAAGTTACATCGGCAAGGCGGCAGCTCTATTTAATCGCCACCGCTTGGAAAGGTGATTAAAATCTACCGTCTGTGTGCCGGCAATAATGAACGGAAGAAGGCTCTTTACGATGGGGTACGATTACCCTCGTACTGAGGATGTCCACCGTTTTGATGCGCCTGTACACGTTGCTTATAGGGGTCTGCAATATCCTGTCCAACAATCTGGATTGGGAGAAGAGCGCCTGCTGCAGAAATGGAAACCATCTTCCGGCTGCATCAACTCTTCTTTTGGACACCCCCATCAAAAAACAATGGCCGATTTTATGCCCAGGCATAAAGTCGGCCATTTTGTTTTAGCAGTATTGCGCTTGCCGCGCTGTCGCAGTCCGCCACCCATTCATCTGCGCAAAACCACAAAATTTAGATGAATGGGAGGACTGTCTTATGACAGGAGACATCCGCACAAATCCGAAGCGCCAATATATGTACCCTACGGCGGCTGCCGTAGCGAGCTGGTTCCCCACATGCACTTGCGGCGACAGCTTCTTTTCCGTGAAGCTGCCCTCTCTGTACCCCCTCCAGGGGCGTAAAGAAGGGAGGTCGCCGGCATGTCTGTGAACAACGACCTGGAATATCAGCGCCATATCCGCTACCAGTTCGAGTCATTTTGCAAAAAGGTGATTGCCCATGAGCGCTGTGACTATCTGCGTTGGAAGCTGCGCTATGTGGAGAATGAGACAAACTTTTCCGACTTGCCCGCCGCCTATTTGGAAGGACTCAATATTCCGGACGGCTACCCCGGGGAGGAGTATGTCTTTCATGTATACGGCTATCAGGTTCCGATCCGGAATGAGCAGCTGATCGACGCCCTGCTGGACATCGGCTCCGAGGAGCGCAGCATCCTACTCCTCTACTATTCCCTGGGCCTGAAAGACCCGGAAATCGCCAAGCTGCTGCACACGTCACGTTCCCGCATCCAGCGGCTCCGGGCAAAGGCCTTTAACGAGCTACAAAAGAAAATGAGGTGAAGCACATGCGATGCAGTGAGTTCTCAGAAGACAGGCTGGTGTCTTTTGAGGTGATCAAGGCAGCTACAGAGGGTGATTCGGAAGCACTGGCCAAGGTGCTCAAGCACTTTGAAGGCTACATAGCGAAGATGTCCACCCGCGTTTTCTACGATGAGTTTGGCCAATCATACCTGCGCGTCGATGAAGATCTCAAGCAGAGGATCGAGTGCAAGCTGATGGCACAGATCATCCTGAAGTTTAAGATCTAGCAAACAAACTGGCAGGGCCTGGAGCGGGAGTATATCTCTGCTCCAGGCCCTACGCCTATGCAGCATAAGGGTATTTATGTTGCGTACAGTTGCAAATCGTCCTTTTTATCCGTGTAGTATGGATGATGGGTAAGGAGGGAGAGGACGATGCTGGAGCCATTTTGCAGCTTTTTACGGGAACAGGGCAAGGCGGAAAACACAGTAAAGGCGTACTGCTTGGCGGTAAGCGGCTATATGCGCTGGTATGCGGACAGCTATGGGGTGCCGGCGGGACAGCTCTGCCGGGCAGACGTGCTGGAGCATATATCCTATCTGCGCACAGAGAGAAAACTGGCCAATCGTTCCGTGAACTCCAAGCTGGCCGCGCTGCAATGCTATAATGAGTTCCTGATCCAGACGGGCATCCAGAAAGATCTGATCCTCAGCAAGCGCGACTACCTGAAGGTACAGACCGCATACGCAAATCCAAGCACCGTAAGCCGGGAGCAGGTCGAGTCGTTCCGCAGGCGGGTACTGGCTGGAAGCGGGAAACGCAACTATGCGATTGTCACTGTGTTGGCCTATGCCGGACTGCGGATCAGCGAGTGTCTGGCGCTCCTGCCAGAAGATGTCTCCCTGACAGCCAAAGAGATCACCGTTCGCCAGGGCAAGGGCGCAAAAACAAGAGTCGTGTTTATTTGGGACAAGGTAATTGATTCCGTCCGGGACTATCTGGCGGAGCGGCCAGATACCGGCAGCCCAAATCTATTTATCAGC
>CANPBX010000081.1 GCA_947572385.1 uncultured Clostridia bacterium | reverse complement strand
AAACCGAAAGGAGTACCAATATGAACTATTCCCATGAAGTGGAAAATATGTGCACCGTGACAAAAGGCCCCCATCACGGGCCGGCCCCCATCCCTGAGGAGGGGAAATGGGTCAAGGCTTATGAGATAAAGGATATCTCCGGCCTGTCCCATGGCATCGGCTGGTGCGCCCCCCAGCAGGGCGCCTGTAAGCTGACCCTCAATGTGAAGGAGGGCATCGTGCAGGAGGCCCTGGTAGAGACCCTGGGCTGCTCCGGCATGACCCACTCCGCTGCTATGGCTGCTGAGATCCTTCCCGGCAAGACCCTCTTAGAGTGCCTGAACACCGACCTTGTCTGCGACGCCATCAACGTGGCTATGCGCGAGATCTTCAAGCAGCTGGCCTATGGCCGCAGCCAGACCGCCTTCTCCGAGGACGGACTGCCCATCGGCGCCGGTCTTGAGGATCTGGGCAAGGGCCTGCGCTCTCAGGTGGGCACCATGTTCTCCACCGGCGCAAAGGGCGTCCGCTACATGGAGATGGCCGAGGGCTATGTTATCAAGATGGCCCTGGACGAGAACAACGAGGTCACCGGCTATCAGTTCGTGAAGCTGGGCAAGATGCTTGAGGATATCCGTCACGGCGTCTCCCCTGACGAGGCCTATAAGAACAATATCGGCCAGTACGGCCGCTTCGACGGCGCTGCCAAGTACATCGACCCCAGAGAAGAATAATCGGGAGACAATACTTAATTAGGAGGACAACTAAATGGCTAACGAAGTCATGTTTGAAGGCAAAGAGAGAAGGATGCCCAAAATTGAGAAATGTCTCGCGGAGTACGGCCTGGGCAGCCTTGAGGAAGCCCGTGAGCTCTGTAACTCTAAGGGCTTCGACCCCTATGATATCGTAAAGGGCGTGCAGCCCATCGCGTTTGAGAACGCCGGCTGGGCCTATACCTTGGGCTGCGCCGTCGCCATAAAGAAGGAAGTCAAGACCGCCGCCGAAGCCGCTGAAGCTATCGGCATTGGCCTTGAGGCTTTCTGCATCCCCGGCTCCGTGGCCGAGCAGCGCAATGTGGGCCTTGGGCACGGCAATCTGGGCGCAATGCTCCTTCGCGACGAGACCAAGTGCTTCGCGTTCCTGGCGGGCCACGAGTCCTTTGCCGCCGCAGAAGGCGCCATCGGCATTGCCAAGACCGCTAACCGCGCCCGCAAGGAGCCCCTGCGCATTATCCTCAACGGCCTTGGCAAGGACGCGGCCTACATAATCTCCCGCATCAACGGCTTCACCTACGTAAAGACCGATTACGACTTCTTTACCGGCGAGCTGAAGATCGAGGAGACCAGGCCCTTCTCCGACGGCGAGCGCGCCGCGGTGAAGTGCTACGGCGCCAACGACGTGCTTGAGGGCGTTGCCATCATGAAGCACGAGGGCGTTGATGTATCCATCACCGGCAACTCCACCAACCCCACCCGCTTCCAGCACCTGGTGGCCGGCACCTACAAGAAGTGGGCCCTGGAGAACGACAAGAAGTATTTCTCCGTGGCCTCCGGCGGCGGCACCGGGCGCACCCTGCACCCGGACAATATGGCAGCCGGCCCTGCTTCCTACGGCCTGACCGACTCCATGGGCCGTATGCACGGCGACGCCCAGTTCGCCGGCTCCTCCTCCGTGCCTGCCCACGTTGAGATGATGGGCCTCATGGGTATGGGCAACAACCCCATGGTCGGCGCCACCGTGGCCTGCGCTGTGGCTGTGTTCGAGGGCCTGAGCAAGTAAGTATCTGCATATAAGAGCCGGTCCGGAGCTTTCCGGGCCGGTTTTTGCTTGGTTAAAAAAGTATTGACTTTTTAAGAGAGCTATGCTAGAATATATTTAACACATAAATTAAATGTTAAACAAGAAAGGATGATACTGAATGGGAAATATGCAGGCAACACTCCGAGCGTTGACGGATCCTATACGCAGGGAGATACTCACCATGCTCAAGGGTGGCAGGCTCTCTGCCGGAGAGATAAGCGAACGCTTCCCGGTGAGTGGTGCAGCGGTGTCAAGGCACCTGTCGGTGCTGAAAGAGGCGGGCCTTGTCCGGGACCAGCGCGAGGGAAAATACATCTATTATGAGCTCAACACCTCCGTGCTGGAGGAGGTAATGCTTTGGCTCGTGGAGCTGAGAGGGGAGGATACGGAGTATGTGGAGGCAAAATAGAACGAAAATAATCGTCACATCCCTGACCACACTGATTCCATGCCTCATTGGGCTGGTGCTCTGGAACAAGCTGCCGGAGCTTGTTCCCACCCACTTCAACTTCCAGGGCGTGGCCGACGACTGGAGCGGCAAGCCCTTCGCTGTGTTCGCACTGCCGGGGTTCTTCTTTGTGTGCCAGCTTATCTGCGTGTTCGCCATACTCCACGACCCCAAAAACGAGAGTGTGGGCGGTAAAATCGTCAGCATACTGCTATGGTTCCTGCCGATGACTTCCCTTGTCACCAGTATCTGCATATATATGTACGCACTCAACATGCAGATAAACATTAGCTTTATCTATATAACCCTTATCGGCATTATACAGATAGTCCTCGGAAACCTCATGCCAAAGCTGCGGCACAACTACACCGTGGGCATAAAGATCTCCTGGACCCTTGCGGACCCGGAAAATTGGTATCACACCCACCGTGTGGCCGGGTGGAGCTGCGTGATAAGCGGCGTGCTGATACTGGCCACGTCCCTGCTTATGAGCCCTTGGCTCATGCTTATACTGGTGACGGCGGGGATAGCCGTGCCCATAGTCTACTCCTTTATCTATTATAGGCGGCACAAAAGCCAGGGGTAAGTCCGGGGAAAAGGAAAAAATTTGCGCAAAAGCATTGACAGGACGGCGATAATATGGTATTATAATCGAGCGAGTTGGAGAGGTGTCCGAGTGGTTTAAGGAGCTAGTCTTGAAAACTAGTGATCCCGCA
>CANPBX010000080.1 GCA_947572385.1 uncultured Clostridia bacterium | reverse complement strand
GCCCACGCCGACGGCATGACCAAGGAGGAGATGTTCCAGTATATAAAGGACCACCATATCCCCTGCCCCAACTGCGGCAAGCACAACTTCACCGACATCCGGGAATTTAACCTGATGTTCCAGACCTTCCGGGGCGTGACCAACGACAATAAGTCCGTCATCTATCTGCGCCCCGAGAACGCCCAGGGGGAGTATGTGAACTTTTTGAACGTCCAGCGCACTATGCGGGCAAAGCTCCCCTTCTCCATCGGGCAGATAGGCAAGGCCTTCAGAAACGAGATAACCCCCGGCAACTTCACCTTCAGGACCATCGAGTTCGAGCAGATGGAGTTCCAGACCTTCTGTAAAAAGGGTGACGACGAGGAGCTTTATGCCTACTTCAAGGAGTACGGCAGGAAATACTTTGAGGATTTGGGCCTCTCCCCGGAGCGCCTTCGCTTCCACGACCACGAGAAGCTGGCCCACTACGCCAAGGCCGCCTGCGATATAGAGTACCTGTTCCCCTTCGGCTGGGGTGAGATAAACGGCACCCATAACCGCACCGACTTCGACCTTACCCGCCACCAGGAGTACAGCGGTCAGAAGATGGACTACCTGGACCCGGAGACAAACGAGAAGTTTATCCCCTATATCATCGAGAGCACCTACGGCCTGGACCGCACCGTGCTGGCCGTGCTCTCGGAGGCCTACGACGTGGAGGTGCTGGACGAGGCGAAGAACGATTCGAGAGTTGTCCTGCACCTGAAGCCCTGTATCGCCCCCTATAAGGCCGCGGTGCTGCCCCTTTCAAAGAAGCTTTCGCCCAAGGCCCTTGAGGTCTACGACCAGCTTAGTAAGCACACGATGGCCGACTTCGACGAGACCGGCTCCATCGGCAAGCGCTACCGCAGGCAGGACGAGATAGGCACGCCCCTGTGCGTCACCATCGACTTTGAGACCGTTGGCGACGCGGAGAAGCCCGCCGACAACTGCGTAACCGTAAGGGAGCGTGACACCATGACCCAGGAGCGGGTGCCCATTGAGGGATTGGAGAGGTACGTTAAGGAGAAAATAGGGGAGTTCTGAAATATCTTGCAGTTTATGTAACCTTTAGGGCCCTGGCGCCGATTATATGTATAGAGGTCGTCTATACTATAACAATAATAGAAAGGCGTGAAGGGTATGTTGAGGAAAATTCTGGCTGTATGTGCGGCGCTTATGCTGGTGCTTAGCGCCTGCGGAGACAGGGAGACCGCTGCGGGAGGAATGCTCTCCAGGGACGAGATAGAGCGCATGGAGAGCCTGTACCTCACGGACAGAGAGACTGCCCTGGAGGGCCTGGGCTTCTCTAAGAAAGACCTGGACGGCGGGGATCGGTCTGCCACCAGCGCCGGGGCCTACCTGTTGAATGAGGGCAGAAGCATTGGCGGCAGGATCTATCGCCAGATAATGCTCACCTCTATAGACACCCCCGAGGGACTCTATGGCATGGCCTTCCAGGCATCGTTCGACAGCCAGGAGGAGGCTGTGGACGCCCGGGACGCCCTGCGCGACGTTATCAAAGAGCTCTACGGCGAGCCCGTCTATCCCGGAACAGAGCGCTGGATAGTGGGGGAGCTAACGGAGCTGAGCCTGCACTTCTTTGGCTCAGACGACTACTCTGAGGACGAGGAGTATTACTATATGCTGACGCTTGAATACAGCACACCCTCAGTAGTGGACGGAAAAAGGCTCACCGGCGATGAGCTTACCGAGATGGTCAGAAGCGTGCAGGAAAGGAGAAAGTAACGCCAAAGCTATTAGTTATGGTATAACAAAGGAGCGAATATGAAAAAATCACGCATAATAGCAGCACTTCTCACAGTCCTGCTGGCACTTATTATTGTGGTCCCGGCCCTTGCCAACGAGGGGGAGGGGAGCATGGACGTGTCCCCCGGGGGGAACGAGGAGCCTCCTGTGGTGGAGCCCACCGACCCGCCTGTGGTGGACCCTCCTGTAGTTGACCCCACGGCCCCTCCTGTAGTTGACCCCACGGACCCCCCCGCCCCTACGGACACGCCCACCGACGAGCCCGGCCCCACCGATACCCCTACAGATGACCCCATTCCCACCGAGGAGCCCACGGACGGGCCTACAGAGGAGCCCACCTCTGAGCCCACGGAGGAGCCTACCCCCGCGCCGCCCATAGACAACGGCGGAAATACCGGCGGCGGTGACGACGACCAGGGCTCCGCCACACGGCCCTCTGTAAACCTGGGCGGCAGCATACGCCAGCCCAATAACAGCTCCCGCAGGCCGGTGAGCGGCTCACAGGGCAGCTCCTTCGGCTCCGGCTCACAGGAGCCTATAGAGGACGGCCCCCAGTACGTGACCTTCGCCCGGGTCACCCAAAAGAGCAACTCCATGTCCAGGGCCCTGTTCTACGGCGGCGCGGCCTGTATAGGCGCGGGCGTGCTGGGCCTTGGGGTACTGGCAGTGCTGATCATCCGTGGCAGGCGCGCGGACGGCCGGGAGGAGATATTTGCTGAGATAGAGCAGTCAGCCCAGACCATGCGCCAGCCGGTGCGCAGGCCCGCCCCGCAGCAGGCCGCCTATGAGGACGACCCCTACGCCCAGTACGACCGCGGGCAGGATCATGAATATGGACAGGAGGGCTACAGCGAGCCGGACCAGAGTTATGCCCGGGGCTACGATGCGCCCGCCCCCTCCCTCCACCGCCCCGAGCCCGAGGATTTGGCCGTGCCCATAAACGGCAGCATGTACACCGAGGAGTTCGAGCTGCCCCCTGAGGAGGCAGGCTACCAGCCGGGGCCCGCAGCCCCGGCGGAGGCCTCTGTGTATACCGAGGAGTTTGAGCCCATAAGGCAGGCTCCCGCCCCCGGCGGCCCTGTCATGCCCGCGGCGGCCTCCATGTACACCGAGGAGTTCACCCTCCCCGAGGAGATGTCTGCGCCTCCCCGCCCCCAGCCCCGGCCCGCTCCGCAGCCTCAGCCCAAGCCCAGGCCGGTCTCCAGGGGCCCACAGCCGGCGTCGAAAATCCCCCCAAGCCAGATGGACACCACGGAGCTCCTTCGGGAGATACTCCACGGAGACGATAAACAGTAATAAAACAAGCAACAAGCGGACAGAGCCCTTGATATGATACCTCTTAAGTAGACAATGGAAATAACCAAAAGCTACTTAGGAGG
>CANPBX010000079.1 GCA_947572385.1 uncultured Clostridia bacterium | reverse complement strand
CATTTGTAGGTGCGCGAAGCTTTTCTGCCCATTTTAAATACAAAAAACCGCCCAAACCCAAGGTTTAGGCGGTTCCAAGCCGTACAATCATAAAGCCCATGGTGGGGATAACAGGACTCGAACCTGTGACCTCCTACGTGTGAAGCAGGCGCTCTAACCAGCTGAGCTATACCCCCACGGCTTTATTATTATATCAGGTAACTGCCAAAAAGTCAACACCTTTTTGCAAAGACCGAAAGCTTTTTCACCCATACCCTCAGAAGGCACGCAGGCTGACAGTGCCGTCGGGGAATATGTCCACGTAGGTCACCGCCTGGTCGGTCACCAGTGCGAAGTCCGAGTATATGCTGTAGGCGGCCTCCTCGGGGGAAGTGCCCTCACTGCACATGAACAGGGTGATGCCTGTACCTACCCGGGGCATGGCGGCGCCAGTCATGAGAATGCTGCAGGACTCGCTTAGCGAGCTGTCCTCTGAGAGGACAAGCTTTTTGCCGTTGGCCCATATGCGCAGGGTATCCCCGGCGGACTGCACCCGGACGCTCGGAAGGGCCTGGTAAATGCCGTCTTGGGGCAGCTCTCTGAGGGCGGCGCCGGGATAGCGCAGGTCCTTGCCTGCGGGGCCGTTGAGCCAGAGGGTGTTTGGGCTATAGTTCTCCAGCAGGTCCCGGCACATGGACCTTGAGCTATAGTCCCCGCCGGTGACAAGGACGCTCTCCAGATGATAGACGTTTTCTTGGGTGATGATCTGCCTGGCAAGGCCGCTGTTGAAGGTGCCCATGCTCAGAACGGCGGCGCTCCTGTCCTGCATTACTACCACGCAGGAGGACTCCCCGCCACCGCTGACCGCCAGAGTGACCGTGCCCTGCCGTTGTTCAGCCTCGTATACCGGGATGCATATTGCCAGGGCCAGCAGGAGCGCAAGAATGCTGGGCCGGAAGCGAAAGCGCTTCGTCAGGCCGAGGGCCATGGCCAAAAGCAGGAACAGCAGAGAGAGACCCGCCGCCGGGTCCGTAAGGCTCAGGTATATCCCCGGTATGCCTGCCAATAGGCGGGAGAGCTTCAGCATCAGCCTGCACAGGAGGCCGCAGAGCAGCACGAAGGGCTGTATGAGCGGGCTATAGGGGGACAGTATCGAGATCACCAATAACGGCAGGGCCGAGTACAGCGCGGCGGAGAACAGGGGCAGGAGCAGCAGGTTTGACAGGAGCGTTAGCAGCGGCAGGCCCCGGAACAGGGCTATCTGCACCGGCAGTGTAAAGAGGGTGGCGGAGATCGAGGCGGAGACTGTGCCCGCAGCCCAGCGCATCACCGCGCCACCATGCCTAGGGCACAGCCTGTCCCCCAGGGGCCGGGACAGCATGGCAATGCCCGCGGTCGCCAGCACCGAGAGCACGAAGCCCGCGCTGCCGCCGGAGAAGGGGTCGCAGAGGCAGATGATGGTCACCGCGAAGCCAAGGGAGTTGAGGGTCTCTGGTATCTGCCGGGAGACCTGCCCCAGGGAGCAGACCGTGAACATTATAAAGCTGCGCAGGGCTGATACCGGGAAGCCGGTGAGCGTCAGATAGGCTGCCAGGATGAGCACGGCTGTCACCGCCCCCAGGCGGCGGGGGAGGGGCGTGAGGTCCAGGAACAGCCTGAGGAATGTGCCCACCATCGTCATGTGCAGGCCGGATACTGAGAGCATATGGGAGCAGCCTGTCAGCCGGAGGTCCGTCTGTATGCTCTCAGGCAGCCTCCAGCGCTGGCCCAGAAGCGCCGCCTGCAGCAGGCCTGCCTCCTCCCTGGACAGGCAGCGGTCCAGCAGCCGGGCGCAGTACCGGCGCAGGGCGGGCAGTACCCGGCCTGCGGGCATGGAGCCCGTACAGCGCAAATAGCTGTGGTCCCCGTAACCAATAGGATAGGCCCCCAGCACGCTCCCCTCTGCCAGCTGCGAGACGCTGGGGGAGAACAGGCCTCCGGAGGTGAAGGAGTAAAACTGGATCGTACAGCGCACCCTGTCCATGGGCTCGCAGTCCAATGCCTCGGAGCAGGATAGGCGCACCTGGAAGGGCTCGACTGCCCTTCCGTTGATTTCAAGGATCCTTACCGGATAGTACAGCTTGCCGTACCGCTGGGCGGGGTAATCCACCGGCTCCATAAGCACCTCTGCGGCCAGCTGGTCTAGGCCCAGGGCGGGGGCCGCTCTGGCGTATTTATAGAAGTACAGGGTAAGGAGCATCCCCGTCGACAGCAGCAGAAGGGAGCTGTGGAACAGGATGAGCCGGGCCTTCCGCCTCCTCTCCCTGTCCCTCATATGACCGCACAGTATACCGGCGGCAAGCGTGACAAAAGCAAGGCCCCCGAAGACCAGGGACAGGGTCCCGACCATACCGGGGGCTAGTAAAGGCGCGGATATTGCTGTGGCAAATACTGCTATGCCTATCCATGCAAATGGCAGGTATGACATTTATTTGAAGAAAAGCGGCAGGGGCTCCAGATAGATTATGTCCTCCCGGTCCTTGGCGTCGCCCTCGGCCAGCACGCAGGCCCTTCCCACCACCTGTCCGCCGATGGTGTGGATCAGCTCCTCTATGGCCGCCAGGGACTCGCCTGTGGAGATAACGTCGTCCACTATGAGTATGCGCTTCCCTCTAAGGTTCTCGCAGTCGGCCTTTGAGAGGTAGAGCTTCTGCACATGGTCGGTGGTGATGGACTTCACCTCCACGTGTATGGGGTCCTCCATATATGCCTTGATGCCCTTGCGGGCCACAACATAATTCCCGCAGCCTATGCGGGCCATCTCATAGGCAAGGGGTATCCCCTTGCTCTCCGCTGTGACTATCACGTCGTGCTCCGGGCACTTCTCCATAAGCGCCCGGGCCGAGGCCTCTGTCACCTCCACGTCGCCGAACATGACAAAACCCGCTATGTCCATATGCTCGTTTATCGGGCATATGGGCAGCTCCCGGGGGCACCCGGCAATGGTCATTTTATATACGCTCACTGGAAACACATCCCTTCCTGACTCTGGAAAAATTATACCATAAAAGAAGCGTGAGTGCAACAGGATCTTTCATTGGCAGGGGGCCTTTCCCACAGGTATAGCTGCCAGCTATACCTGCCAGGGGCTAATTTTACTCCCCGGCATAAGGGGGCCACCCCAGTCTTTTTCCGCCCAGCATATGGAAGTGCAGGTGCTGGACGCTCTGCATGCCGTCCTCGCCGCAGTTGTTCACGATACGAAAGCCTTTTTCCAGCCCAAGCTC
>CANPBX010000078.1 GCA_947572385.1 uncultured Clostridia bacterium | reverse complement strand
GCTCGGCCAGGAATTTGTCAATCAAAAATCCCAGAAAATCCGTATAATCCAGGATGTTTTCCTCCGTCCAGCCGTGGTTTCGCACCTCAAGCATCATCACGTCCCGGAAAGCGTCATAGCCGTACTCTCCGCACTTTTCGTCCCACCACAGGAAATTTTCCTTCCAGTATTTCACGTTCTCAGCCGAGACCATAGGGTGGAACAGGAAGCCGTGCTTCTGCCAGAAGGAGAAAAAGCGGTCGTAGAAATCGTCTCCATTCTTATCCTCGGTGAGCCGTTCGGTATTGCCCCGGCGGGTTATGCCGTCGGAGAGCCCGCCGTCGATGGAGCCCGAAAGCTGCAATCTGCACCCGGCGTTAGCGTAGTCCTCGATACGGTTTGCCATCTCAATCAGGGCACGGTCGGACAGTACAAAGCTGGCGTTTGTGGGTATCATGACCGTCTCTATATAGAGCCCCCGGCGTATGTAAGAGAGCAGGATGTCAAGAATTTCCCAGCCGAAGGGGCTGTGCCAAATCTCACCCGAGAATAAGTCAACTTGGTGGAAGGAAAAACCCTCACTGAGGCACCAGTCCAGAAATATCCTCATGTTCTTTTTGATTATTTCCGGCTTCATGACTTCCCGGGGGTACAGCTCTTTTTGCCGCGCCAGGTAGCAGTACTCACAATATTGCCTTTCAAAATCCTGTTCCTCAGCGCATTTGTGCTGTTCGCGATTTGCGCTGTGCTGGACTTTCGCAGTCAAAAAGGAGATGAATAGAATGAGTAGTTATGAACAGCAAAAAAAGTATTTTCAGAACCGCAAACAGCTGAGGGTGTGGGTGGAGACTGAGAAATACCAGCGCTTTGAAGCCGCCGTAAAAAAGCAGGGCGAAAGCCTATATTCCACAATAAACCGCTTCATAGACGAATACTGTGAGAAGGCCGGGGAATAATCCCGGCCTTTTTCATTTTCTGAGAACGCAGAAATTTTTAATACGCCTCTTGACACGTACGTGTAAATATGGTATAATTAAAATACAGTAAGGGAGCCCCTTACGAGTCCACCGGGCAGGAGGTAGAAATGATGGAAGATAATATGACAGAGAAAGAGCAGACAACAGCTCTGATTGAAGAGTACGCGAAGCTCCAGAGGATTAAGACCGCCGAAGACAGGGACAGCGAGCTTGATTATCAAATCAAAATTACAAAGGCCAAGCTCACTGCCCTTGGGATAGTAACCGAAGATTTAGACAAATAAAAACAGGCTCCCGCCACCCGCAATGGTAATGGAAACCTGTACCAGCGGCCGGAACCTGCCATCTGGCTGCTTTTATTATACCATATGCAAGGAGAAAAATCAAATGGGAAAATACGCCCGACAGGCCGAATATAACCGAAAGACCTACGTCCGCTTTCCGCTGGACCTGCGCCCGGAGACGCTTGAGGCGTTTCGGGCCGCCTGCAAAAAACGCGGGGAAGTCCCGACCACTGAAATCAAGAAGTTTATTCAGAGCTATATTGACAAGGCCGGGGAATAATCCCGGCCTTTCTATTCCTCCACACTTATCTCAACCTCAACTACAGGCACAAGCTTCCCCGGCACACCCTCCTTAAAGCTCACCCCGATAACCGAAGCCCTGGGCTCCCACTCCTCAACGGCCTCCCTGACCTCAGATATCATCATGACCTTAGCCACCGGCACGGGCTTGTCCAGGAACTCACTGGATATGCCGAAGTCCCGGTAAAATGGCGCCGAGCCCTTAGGCGTGGCGAGAATAAGCGCTATGTTTTGCAGTATGGCGCTCACTTCTTCCGGCTCATTCAGCCGGATATTCTCAAGGTCCGTGGCGCTCACAAGATAGCTCATGCACATCACCTCACGCTTTAAGATATTCCTGCAGCTCCACAGACACCTCGGCCTCGGTGGGGTTCCCCAGCTTATCGTGCCTGGTGTACTTCGCGCTGTGCCGGAGGAGGTTCCAGCGGTACTTTCCATAGGGCCGCTCGCCTATCACCAGGGGCACGGCCTTACCGCTGCGCTCGATGTTCCAGAGCTTCACTATCTCGGCTATAATGTCAACTCCCAGCTCGACGCTCAGTATCATGGTGAAGCTCATTTTGTCCGGGTCTATGCCTGTAAACTCCGTCAGGGCGTTCATGCTGTGCCTTTGATGGACGCTGTACCGGGCGGAACCGGACCAGGTCACGTTGTCTATAGTTTCTATCGTCTCCTCTGAGACCTCAAATACCATGTCCCCCAAACAGCCCACTACCATCAGTTTGTCCCCTCCTCTATGCGGCCGAGAATATATCCGTCGCTGTCGTCCATGGGGAGGTACAGGGCCAGCACCGAGTCGTTTACCTTTGGGAGCCAGGGGGCTATCCTTACCTCATGCACGTGCTCCATGAAGGAGGCTTCCCCGCTACCCCCGGCCTTGGGCTCGGTCTGCTGAGGGCCGTCGATCTTTGGGATGAAAGGCGGGCTTGACAGCACCCGGAGCAGGCCCGAGCTGTTGTCCTCGTCATCAAACTTTACCCGGGCCCGGCGTGAGGGTATGTCAACGCTTGTCACTACCCCCACCCTCACCATGCGGCCCAGGATACGCTCCAAATTTTCGTCCATCCCCCACACCTCCTATGCCTTTCTCAGCTTCACCTGAGTGGTGTAGCCGCTATTGTCAACCTTGTGCACTGCGCTGTTTATGATGTACTTTCCGTCGAACGCGCCCCAGCCTGCCAGCTGCACCGTGTTCCCGGAGAGTAAAACAGGGTCCCCTGGGAGGGTGAAGCCCGGGCACATAGAGAACTTGTTGTGAAGCTTCAGCCGGGCCTCGGCCATAGCCTGGGCCTCGCCGGGGCTGTTAACCTTCGCCTTTATCTCCAGCCGCTGGCCGCCCTCCCCGGAGCGGGCTATGCCCTCAATGCACCTGCCTGTCAGCGGGTCGGTACAGCTTACCCGGCAGGATGAATACTGGGCGTCCGCCTTTCGCATGGGCAGGCTGTACTTTATGCACCCGCCGCTCCGGCGTATTGTGCGCACCGGGGCCTTTGCCTCGAATTTGCCCTTGTCAAAAATTACTATCATCCTGTCGGTCGCCTTGATGGACATCCCGGCGTTTTTGCACAGCCGCTCGAGAAACTGCATATCGCTCTGCCGGTACTGCTCAAGGCGCTGATACGAGGGGTCAGAGGCCGACTCGAACATGCACCCCAGGCCGCTCTCCTTCGCTATCTGTCCCGCTATGCCCGAGAGGGTGTAGCTCTCCCAGCCCCGGGTCTTTTTCGTCTGGCGCACCGAGCCCGCGAAGGGCAGGCCTGTACCCTTTATGGTAACTATGCCCGGGGGCCCCGAGACCTCTGCCGTGTCCAGCTCGAACTCCCCGCAGTCAAGGCGGGTGTCTATGCCCTTCCCGGTCCAGTTCAGTCGGTCATTTTTTGCGGACAGTTCAATACATGCCATCCGTTTCTGCTCCCTGCTCCTGCGTTTGCACTCGTTTGATTTCTCCCTCTGTATCTTCTTGGCACAAGCAGGGCAATACTTCGATATGCCAGAGCCGGGGACGTATTCAATGCCGCACACCGTACAGTGTTTAGCTGGTAATGCTGTCCACCGCTTTGTGGGTGTGATATGTAATTCACCGACAAAGCCGATG
>CANPBX010000077.1 GCA_947572385.1 uncultured Clostridia bacterium | reverse complement strand
CGTTTTAACCTACGGTTTTCACGTCTTAACCGTTCCAGTTCATCCAATTCATCATGGTCGGTAACGATGAGGTAAAGCAAAAACTTACGGAACAAGCCGCCGAAAAAGTCGCAGAGCGCTATCATCATGAGGCAGTACGGCTCTTGAACGGCTGGGGAGGTTAGAGAATATGACAAAGCAAGATTTCCTGGATGCCCTCTGCGATTTCACCCGGGAGGCGGTAAAGGACTTACTCCTGCCGGTGGAAATGCAGGAGGACGACGAGGAGCAGCCGGCGCCCCGGCCCCCGGACGTGTACCAAATGGGCCTGCCGGATTTTGCAGAAGCGGAGAAGAAAGCTCCGTTCATAATCTACCAGATATACACTGCCAGCGACAAGTGGCCTGAAGGCAGGACTGAGCCTATAAGCAAGGCGATGGTCCGCACTGTGTTCGGCATTTATCACCCGGACAGCCAGGAGGGCCCTCTGGCGCTTTTGGGGCTTATAGAGCGTCTGCGCATAGCCATCTGGAGGCGCGGCGGCGTTGGCAGGCAGTTCACATTGGACATGAAAGCGGGAGCTGACTATCTCATCTACGATAAGCAGCTCCCGCCATTTTACGCCGGGGAGATGGTGACGTCCTGGAACCTGTTCCCGATAGCATTGGAGGTAAAATATGGCAAACAAGGCTACAGCAACATCAAACAAAGCGCCCCGGGCGGCCACAGCTGCCCATAAGAGCAGAAAAATCTACTGCTACATCGGCCCCAACATCCGTGGGTACCTGCACACCGGGCAGGTCTTCCGCGGGGAGCGCGAGGACATCCTCCGGGAACTTGCGGAGGCCGTGGGGAAGTACCCTTTAATAAAGACCCTGCTCATCCCCGGAGAGTCCCTTGCCACGGCAAGGCTCAGGGTCATGGAGCCTGGGACCGGGCACTATGCAAACTACCAGAAGCTCAAAAACGAGCTCCAGGATGAGGCCCGGAACCGGGCGGAAAGGGAGGCGCTGGCAAATGCCTAATCTCGGAATACACGTATACAAAAAAACCACGGCGGTAAGCTCGCCCGCGGTAGCCGCCAGCGGCATACCCTTCTTTGTGGGCACCGCGCCGGTACATACCGCGGCAAAGCCGTCCAGGCCCAACTACCCGGTCCTATGCACCAACTGGGACGAGGCCGCAGAGAAGCTGGGCTTTTCCTACAACTGGAAGAAGTACACCCTCTGTGAGGCTATGTACAGCCATTTCATGCTGTTCGGGGCCCAGCCCGCGATTTTCTGCAACGTACTCGACCCCAGCGACGCGGACATGAAAAAGCCTGCCCAGAGCAGGGCGCACGAGGTGCTGGAGCACCGCGTCACCATTCCCTTAGACACGCTCCATGACGGCCTGAAGGTCACCAGCGGCGAGGGCGAGAGCGCCGTAGAGCTCAAGGAGGACGAGGACTACACCCTGTTCTATGACGAGGAGAAGAACGCCTGCATTATAGAGCTTCTGGAGGACAGCGCGTCCTATGGCGCCACGTCTATAACCGTGGAGGCGGCAGAAGTTGACCCCGGCGCTGTAACCAGTGCTGACATCGTCATGGGCATAAGCCAGGCCGACGCCTGCATGACCGCCGTGGGAGTTGTCCCCGACCTGCTGCTGGCCCCGGGATGGTCTCACGACACTGTAGTGGCCGCCATTCTCGCCACAAAAGCGGCGGGGATAAACGGCCTGTTCGGGGCCAAGTGCCTTATCGACGCGAACAGCACGGAGGATGGGGTAACAGAGTACAGTCAGCTCACGGCCTATAAGAACAAGAATAACTTCGTGGACGTGAACCAAATCGTCTGCTGGCCACAGGTGAAGCTGGGGGATCACCAGTTTCATCTCAGCACCCAGCTCGCCGGGCTCATGGCCTCGGTGGACACCCTAAACGGCGGGTGCCCCTACGAGTCACCCAGCAACAAGAATCTCAAAATTGACGGCTGCTGTCTTGAGGACGGCACGGAGGTGAACCTCACCTGGGAGCAGGTGAACCTTATCGCGGGCTCCTGGGGCGTTGTCACAGCCATAAACTTCATGGGTATGGGCTGGACGGCGAAGGGGAACTACACGGCCTGCTATCCGGCAAACACCGACGTGAAAGACCAGTTTATCCCCATCTCGAGGATGTTCGACTGCGGGGTATCGGAACGGTACACAGCTCTGGGAGATAGACAAGCGCAACCAGAAGTTTGTGGTGAACGGCGTGGATTACTGGGCGGATGTACGGAAAGCGCTGGGGGAGTAAAAAGAAAGCCCCCGGGAAACCGGGGGTAATCTTTCAGGAAATGTGCAGGCGCTCTTTCAGGGCGTCCTGGAGGACGCGGGACAGGCTTAACCCGGCGTTTGAAACCTGGTCGTCAAGCCATTTGGGGAGAGATACCGTGCGGCGCACGGCCCTGTCGTCCCGGACAACGGCGCGTACCAGGTTTACAAATTCGCCCGGTTCACAGCTCACGTCTTCCAGGCGGCTGGCAGACGGAAGCGCCTCCCCTTTTTCTTCACAGTAGGCGGCCCACTGGGTCAATAAGTCCTGAGCCATATAAAGGGCATTGGACAAGTTTTTCCCCTCTGTCATGCAGGTGGGAAGGTCGGGGAAAGCGATGGTGTATGAGCCATCGTTTTCAGGATGAAATACGGCGGGATAAATATATTCGTTCATAAGCGGCTCCTTTCTCCCCCTGAGGGGGCGGGGCCTATTTCAGCCCCGCTTGCTTGAGTATGGACTTACTTAGGTTTTCGTTGACTTCCCGGTGCCTCGGTACCGGTATAGAGCGGCAGCCCTCTTTCTCATAGATGGTATGGTCCCCTCTGTCCCGGCCTTTATGATATCCGGCGGCAAGCAGTTTTTTTTACGATATCCCGCCGTTTCATCTTACCCCTCCCTTCTTACAAGTTTATTATACTACGTAATTTACGTAATGTCAAGAGAAAATACGTAATTTAAGTAAAATATTTTGAAAGGAAGATACCATGTCAAAAGAGATAACCACCCAAGAAGAGGCAGAGCGCCTGGACTCAAAAGAGCTCGAAAGAGAAGCCGAGGCCACGGAAAGTGCCGATGGAGCCCGTGTCCGGAAGGAGAACCGCATAAAGACTGTAGCTGAGCTCCGGGAGGAAACCAAGAGCTATACCCATGAATTTGACCCTCCCTTCACCTATAACGGAAATACCGTGGAGAAGCTGACCTTCAACTGGTACACGCTCACCGGCAGGGACAGCATAAGCGCTGACAGGGAGCTTACAAACTCCTCCGGAGGCCGTGGGGCGCAGAATTTTGGCAGGGAGCATATGGCCCTTCTTGCCGTCCGCGCCTGCTCTGAACGAAATGCCAGCGATATCCGCATAGTAGACAAGGATTTTATGGAGGCCCTGCCCATCGTGGACTTTGAGGAGATAACCGCAATGGGCCGGCTTTTTTTCAGGTTTTGGGGACTCGTTTAGGAGACGGCGGGAAGTGGGTCCGGGAACAGTGCGCCATGATCGACGACCACCCGGTGCTCACTAAAGCCATAATGGGAGCGGCCGGGGCAGTCGGAGCCGTGACCGCCGCAGTAGTGGCTTTTAACGCCGCAAAGAAGGTCTAAGCGGCCCTGAATATTGCCTCGCTGTTCGCGGGGCCGGTGGGGCCGCTCCTGGCTCTGGCAGGCGGCGTGACCGCGCTGGGGATAGGCATAGCGGGCATGGTGGAGGCCGCCAATGAGGGTATACCTAAGGTGGACGAGCTCACCCGGGCCGCACAGAACGCCGCCGGGGCTACCTTGACGTTGAGCGCGTAAACGCATACGAAAGCCCCTGGCTTTCCCAATTGGGAGGGCCGGGGGCTTTTTTATTTTCCGGGCCTATTTCTCAAAGTAGATGCTATACACGGCCTCGGCTATTTCATTATAGCAATTCCTCTGGCCGCGCTCAATCGCGT
>CANPBX010000076.1 GCA_947572385.1 uncultured Clostridia bacterium | reverse complement strand
TATGTTGTCATGATATTCATCCTTTCTGGCCTGCCATCTTCAGCACCGGGAGGCCGTCCCTCAGTGGACGCCCCTTGATGTTGGCTGCGCCAAGTCTGGGGAGCGTTTCGGCGTTTTATTTTCTATAGGCGAGTTTGAAAAGGTCGTTTTCGTGAAGTTCCCGGTCTTGTTCCTCCTGTTCAAAAAGGATTGTCCTCAGTTCCCGCACGGTTAGATTTTGATTATCGATTTCGGTAAGAGCCTGCCTCAATTCGCGGATTGTAACTTTCATTTTTTGCGTTCCCCTTTCCTTTAGCTTGTCCCTATATTACCATACATACGCATAGAATACAAGAGGCTAAGGCGCACAAATATTCGCCGGGTTTCCTGGTGGTAATGGCAGCAAAAAAGGAGCGGCCCACGAGTTGGCTCGCCAACTCGACCGCTCCATGCCTTTACTCCTGCTCCTCCTGGTATCGGTGTATATTCCCCAGAATGTGATCCTGCTCCTCTTGGCTCAAGCCCAGCCCCTTCAGGGCCTCGCGGGTGCCGCAGTCCGGGCAGATAAGCTGCGTGCTGTCCCGGGAGATCGCCGGGGCGCCCCGGTATGGCTTGCCGCATTTGGGGCAGACGGTTAGCTGGAACACGTTATCCATTTCTTCTTTCAAGCGCCATCACCTCCCTCGTGTACGCCGTGGCCTCCAGCAGCGCCTCGGGGCCAAAGCCAAAGTCCCGGTAGCCTACCTCGCAGATGTCCATATACCGGGTGGTGGGCAGACCCGCCGGGTGCCCATCGTTCATGAGATAGACAAAAGCCTCCACTTGCCGCTCCTGAGCCGATTTAAGGCCGGTACAGGTGATGGCAAGGGCTTCTTTGCGGTAGAACATTGAGTGAATTGGGCCATTCAGACTATGTACTGAGTGGCCTTTTATTCTCCTTCGGCCTTCAGTGCGTCCCTGACAAGCTGCCCGGCGCGCCTGATGCTTTTGTCATTGGCATGGGCATACATTCTAAGGGTCACCGCCGTATCGCTGTGCCCTAGGCGCTCACTGACCGATACCACGTCCACGCCGTTCAATATTGCCAAGCTTGCGCTAGTGTGGCGTAGCTTATGGGGGTGAAAATCCTGTATTCCATATTTCCTTTCAAGTTTTTTGAAATAATGTGTTGGGCTTTGTGGGTGCATTGGCTCGGGACTGCCATCCTGATTGAACACATACGGCGATATACATTCCTGCGCCTGTCGCTGTCTGAGCTGTCGCAAGAGGCATAGTGTATCTTCGCCTACGTCCACTATTCTGGACTTTCCGTTCTTTGGAGTAGTTGTATATACCCCCGCCGCTTTCGTGTACTGTAGATTACGCCTGACAGTGATATATGCGCATTCAAAATCAACATCCTCCCATTTCAAGCCGCATGCCTCCCCGCGGCGAATCCCTGTATCAATAACAAGCTGGATATATGTCTGCCATTTTAGGTTCTCACCCTTCAGACATTTTAAGATATACCGCAATTCCTCCACTGTATAAGCTTTACTATTTCCCTCGGCCTGGACTTCCTCTTTGCGAACCTTTGGGCGAGAAACCTTCAGCATTGGATTTTGGAGAATAGAATCGTCAAGGAAGGCCATCTTAAATATTCCGTTTAAGATATTATAAAGCTTAATGGAAGTGGAATGAGAATAACCCTTTCCTTGGAAGCTTAGGATCAGACCGTTAATCATAGCCGGGGTTATTTCGGCCATGAGATAATCACCCAGAACAGGAATAATATGCTTGTCAAGAAACTGTATATAACTCAATATGCCGTTTTCAGACATAGCGGCAGATTTTGCAGGGATAAACACACCTTGCGCATACTGCCGCAAAGTGCGGAGCTTTGCCGCCTCCTGCTCTGCCTTGCGCCTTTCTTCCACAGCTTCTTTGCGAGTCTTCACCCCGCCGCCTGCAAGCTCATTTTCCAGCTGTGCGGCGAATTTATTCAGCTCCCGCTCAATAGTACGCCCGCTCCACCCCTCTTGCGGCCTCCATGTGCGCTTGACCCTACGGCCCCTCCCATTACTTGCCTGGACGATGTAGGCAGGCTCGCCGTTTTTATCGAGAATTTTCTTTATGCTTGCCATGCTCTTCTTTCCACCTTTCCCATGCTTCATTTTCCAGCCGCTTAAAATCCGGTTCAGGGGCCATTTGAGACAGCAGAGAGCTGAATGAGTCCGTAGCATAAAACCGCGCCTCTCTAACTGTGTTTCCCTTGACCTCAACCTCAAACATGTTATCATCCGCTATATTTTCTTCGGATTTTCTGACAATGTACAGGTAGTTGTCCAAATCAAGGGCAAAAGAGGGAAAATATTCATTCTCCACCATAGCGCTTATAATCTTTGCGTATACGTTGTCATCCCCTTTGATACCCTGCAATATCTTCGCACAGTTTTCCGTAAGACCCATATCCTGTGCAGTAATTGCCTCTGTCTCCTTTTGCTTGTAGTCGCTCAAACCCAGAAGGTAATCCGTAGATACCCCGCACTTCTCTGATATTTTCTTCAGTATCTGTGCGTTTGGAACTCTGTTACCGTTTTCATAGGAGCCCAGAGAGGGGCGTGAAATGCCAAGAAACTTGGCAAATTGTTCCTGAGAGCGGTTTCCTCTAAGCTCATAAAGGCGCTCTGTAAATGTTATAAGCCCTTTTTGCTTCATTTATTTGCAAATCCCCCTGATAATGATACAATAGTTGCATAATGGAGCAACTTTTTGTTACAGCTTGACATCTTGTCGTAGTTGCTGTTATAATCATAACACGAAAGCAACGTAGCGTCAATATAGAAAAGAGGTGGAATTGTGAATTATTTGATAAGAAATGAAGCAAAGAAAGTGGCGTCAAGCTGTGGCAGATTGCAGACAAGCTAGGCTGCACGGATTCTACATTCTCTCGAAAACTTAGAAAAGAGTTTTCGGCAGAAGAGACGAAAAAAATATTATCAATAATAAATCAGATTAAGGAGGATAAGCAAAATGACAAATTACAAACCGTTCCAGACGATAAAAGAGGCCTGTAAGACCACCGGCCTTTCCCAGCACTACCTGAGAGAGGGCTGTAAAAGCGGCTCTGTGCCGCATATAACGTCAGGCATGAAGTACTATGTAAACATACCAGCCTTGATTGAAAAGCTTTCTAGAGGCGATTCTGGGGGCAGTAACAACGGACAGGAGACAAAAGAAAAGACCTTGCCAAGTGGTGACGCACCTGGAAAGGTCAAAGAAACTACTGATAAAGCGGTTTCCTCTTTACAAGAACATTCTACCATACATGATGGTGAAATTGCAACCCCTTTTCCGTCCCAAAAAAGAAAAAATACCAGAAAGCGGCGGGAGGAAAAACCCGGCTCTGATACGGTAATTCCCATTGAGGGTCAAATAAGGCTTTGGGGAGAAAGTGTAAATGAGCAAAAGAAAAATGCCGTACCGGAAAAAACCATTCGAGTCAACCGGGGTTTCCAGTGATACAAGCGCAAATATTTATATGTCCATGATTATGTCTGTAGCATGGAGACAACTTTCTTCCAATCAAAAAGTGCTGTATGTATATTGCAAAGCTCAATACTACGCGGAGAAAAAGCATCCTAACGGGGATAACCTGTGCTTTAACATGAACCAGTCAAAATGGAACAGCTTATATGGCCTATACAAGAAAAGCAATGCGGCAGGCTTTTACAGAGACATGTCCGCGCTGATTGAATACGGTTTCATAGACTGTGTGGAATGCGGCGCGGTTACCAGGACAAAAAATGTTTACAGATTCTCCCATATGTGGCAGAATTACGGCACAGAAAAGTTTTTGCGCCCTGATTCTGTTAAGACCCTCTCTATGAGAAGAAAAGAATTAAAAGAGCTTATATAAATATGTAGCCTATGGCTAAATATAATAAATCTATTGGTAAAAGCCAATAAACCTGCAAAAGAAAATAAATGGACGCTTATAGTTATAAGTCAATAAGCGAGTAAATATATCACTGCTAACTTATAGAGATAACTAAATAAGTCGAGCCCACAGGTTGTTGGGGAAAATACATAGCCACTTTCGCGGAGTAAAGTCCCAGCCGCTTTCTCACAAATACTTTATTCAAGTAAAGCACTTTTGCATTTTCGCTGTTAGCAGGGGTCAACAGTGCCTCTATTCACCCGCAATTCCCCCGCACCCCCCAGCATAGAAAAAGCAGCCCCGCACAAAAAAGCGGGACTGCTAATTTATTACACTCACTCAATTCTTCAACGGC
>CANPBX010000075.1 GCA_947572385.1 uncultured Clostridia bacterium | reverse complement strand
TGTCAGCCTGCGTGCCTTCTGAGGGTATGGGTGAAAAAGCTTTCGGTCTTTGCAAGGGAGTGTCCAAAATAAAGATATTATGATATAAATGAGGGAATGTGGGAAAGAGTAAAACTCTCTGGGCGTCTGAGACGGTAGAGCTGGATGAGCTGTACCGGTTCCTGGAACGCAAGCCCCACACGGATGGGCAGGCTATATGTACGTGATCTTCCCTGGAAAGCACATCTTCGATGTTCATAGCAAAAGTGACATCTACACAATGGAAGGCGTCAGCGCCGACCTGCGGCATTATATCCCGATCTTAGCACGCCGCAGCAGCTGCTTTCCCAGAAAGCTGGAGGATCTTCAGGCCGTTCTCACTGTTTTTCGTTCGAGCTTATAACCGCTTTGGCGCACAGAAAAATCGTTACAGTTCCCGAGATCTTAGGGCTGTTGTCCCTTTTCCACCCTTTGACTTCCTTTAACTCTGCCTTTGGACACTCCCAATATGAGAAACTTATTGCGTTCATGGACTACGATATGTTAGTTAAACAGTTGACAAACCTCTCGGAATAGGTTATACTGTAGCCCAGCAGAATAAGAATAACAGCGTGGAGCAGACGTTCCCTAAAGACACCTTCAAAGAGAGGCGGCGGGTGGTGCGAGCCGTCAGGGGCAGGGGAGCGGGCCAACTCCAGGGGGGCTAGGTTACTTATGGCCCCGGCGTTCCGTTGCGAGGAGCAGCGGCGTATTCCCGGCGTTAGCGGGGCTTGAGCAGGCGCTGACATCAGCCTTACGGCCAAGTCGCGCAATTTGGGTGGTACCGCGGGCTTATCCGTCCCATATGGGTTTCGGATAGGTCTGCTTTTATTTTTATGCAAATTATTATTAAGGAGAGATAAACATGAAATGGACAGGACTGAACGAGCTCAGAGAGAGCTATCTTCGCTTCTTTGAGTCAAAGGGGCATCTAAGGCTCCCCAGCTTCTCCCTGATACCCCAGGGGGACAACAGCCTTCTGCTGATAAACTCCGGCATGGCGCCCATGAAGAAGTTCTTCACCGGCGAGTCCACCCCGCCCAGGCTGCGGGTGACCACCTGCCAGAAGTGCATACGCACCCCGGACATAGAAAGTGTGGGCATCGACGACCGGCACGGCACCTTCTTCGAGATGCTCGGGAACTTCAGCTTTAACGACTACTTCAAGAAAGAGGCCATTCCCTGGGCCTGGGAGTTCTTTACCAAGGTACTGGAGATACCCGAGGAAAAGCTCTTTGTTACCGTATACCAGGAGGACGACGTCGCCTGGGATATCTGGACCAAGGATGTGGGCGTGCCTGAGAGCCATATGCGCCGCATGGGCAAGGAGGACAACTTCTGGGAGCACGGCAGCGGCCCCTGCGGCCCCTGCTCTGAGATATACTTCGACCGGGGCCCCGAGCACAGCTGCGGCAAACCCGACTGCGACGTGGGCTGCGAGTGTGACAGGTATGTGGAGGTATGGAACCTGGTGTTCACCCAGTTCAACAACGACGGCAAGGGCAACTACACACCCCTTGGCCGGGAGAATATCGACACCGGCCTGGGTATGGAGCGCCTGGCGTGTGTAATGCAGGACGTGGACAACCTGTTTTTGGTAGACACCGTGCAGAATATTATGAAGAAGATAAGCGAGCTCACCGGGGCAGAGTACGGCGCGGACAAGAAGACCGACATTTCCCTGCGCATTATAACGGACCATATGCGCAGCACCGTCTTTATGATAGGCGACGGCGTGCTGCCCTCTAACGAGGGCCGGGGCTATGTGCTCAGGCGGCTCCTTCGCCGGGCGGCACGGCACGGGCGGCTGCTGGGGGTAAAGGGCGCCTTCCTCAAGGACGTGGTGGACACCGTGGTCCAGGAGAACGGCGGCGCTTACCCGGAGCTCCGGGAGAAGCGGGAGACCATCAGGAAGGTGATAGCCCACGAGGAGGAGAGCTTTAACCGCACCATCGACCAGGGTATGGCCATGCTCACCGAGTTTATCGACAAGGCCGACTCGAAGGTCTTCTCCGGCGAGAGCGCCTTTACCCTCAACGACACCTTCGGCTTCCCCCTGGACCTGACAAAGGAGATACTTTCCGAGCGGGGCATGGAGGTGGACGAGGCCCGCTTCCACGAGCTTATGCGCCAGCAGAAGGAGCGCGCCCGCTCCGCCCGCAAGAACGCCGGGGCCGACGCCTGGAGGGGCGAGGGCGGGGCCGTCAACGGTCTGCCCAAGACGGAGTTTCTGGGCTATACAGAGCTTGCTTCTGCCGCGAAGGTGCTTGCAATAATCGAAAACGGCCGGCGGGTGGACAGCGCCGAGGCCGGCGCGGAGGTCTCCGTGGTGCTGGACCGCACCCCCTTCTACGGCGAGAGCGGCGGCCAGGCGGCTGATGCGGGCACCCTTGAGGCCGAGGGTGTCACTGTGGACGTGATAGATGTGACCCGGTATGAGGGGATATTCCTGCACAGGGCCGTCATAGGCGAGGGCACCCTTAACGTGGGGGACCAGGTCAGCGCCGTTGTAGACGGGGACCTTCGCGCGGACATCATGCGCAACCATACCGCCGCCCACCTTTTGCAGGCCGCTTTGAGGAGGGTGCTGGGCGAGCACGTGGAGCAGGCGGGCCAGCTGGTAAACGGCGACCGGGTGCGCTTTGACTTCACACACTTCTCGGCTATGACTCCAGAGGAGCTTTTACAGGTAGAGCACCTTGTAAATCTGGAGATACTCCGCTCGGTGCCGGTAGAGATTCGGGAAATGCCCATTGACGAGGCCAGGAAGCTGGGGGCCATGGCCCTGTTCGGAGAGAAGTACGGCGATGTGGTGCGGGTGGTCTCCCTAAAGGACGGCTTTTCCATGGAGCTCTGCGGCGGCACCCATATGGACAACACCGCAAGGCTGGGCCTGTTCAAGATAGTCTCCGAGTCCTCGGTGGCAGCCGGCGTGCGCAGGATAGAGGCCGTCACCGGCCGGAACGTGCTGGAGCAGCTGACCCAGAACGTGGCAGCCCTTGGGGAGACCGCAAGGCTCCTTAAGGTCACAAATCCTGTTGAGCTGCCCCTGCGGGCAAAGCAGGTGATGCAGGAGCTCAAGGAGAAGGACCGGCAGATCGAGAGCCTTAACGCCAAGATAGCCTCCATGAACCTTGAGGGTGTCTTCCGTGAGGCCCAGGACGTGAACGGGGTGAAGGTGGTGTTCGCGCTGCTGTCGGGCACCGGGCCGGACGCGCTGCGGGCCCTGTGCGACAAGGCCAAGGAGGCCCCGGAGCCGGTGGCGGCCGTTTTTGCCGGGGTCAGCGGCGGCAAGGCCACGCTGGTGGCCGCCTGCAATAAGCCTGCTCAGGAGAAGGGGCTGAAGGCGGGGCTTTTGGTGAAGTCCGTGGCTCAGATAACCGGCGGCAACGGCGGCGGCAAGCCCGACTTCGCCATGGCCGGGGCCAAGGACCAGACGAAGTTAGACGAGGCCCTGGCGGCGGTGCCGGGCTTCGTGAAGGAACAGATGCAGTGAAGAATAAGAGAGTGATTTTCCTGAACGGCCCTATGGGCGCGGGGAAGACCACGGTGGGGCGGCTTATACAGCGGTCTCTGGCCGGGTGCGCGTTCATCGACGGGGACTGGTGCATGGACCTGGAGCCCTTTGTGGGGAACAGCGAGACCCGGGCCATGGCGGCGGACAATATCCTGCATATGCTGGCTGGGTATAATAACTGTTCACATTGCCGGGGCGTGGTAGTGGCTTGGCTCATGGACCGCCCGGAGATATGCCGCGCCCTGGAGGAGGGGGCGGCAAAGATAGGGCTGGAAACGGCGTGGTTTACCCTTTTATGCACAGAGGATGCTCTGGGCGCGCGCTGGCGCAGGGACAAGCTCTGCCCGTGGCGCACGGAGGAAAATCTGAAGGTGAGCGTGCGTTCGCTAGAGGCCTTTTCAAGGCTGCCCGGCGTACCTGTTGACACGTCAGGCATGACGGCGGAGGAGGTACGCGACTATATATTCAAACATTTATCAGACTAGTTAAGTCAGGAAGGAGCGCAAAATTATGGCTGACTGCATTTTCTGTAAGATAGCGGCGGGGGAGATACCCTCCACCAAGGTGTACGAGGACGAGACCGTCCTCGCCTTCCGGGACCTGGACCCCCAGGCGCCCACCCATGTGCTGATGATCCCCAAGGAGCATATTGCCGGCGCGGCGGATATCACGCCGGAGAACAGCGCTGTTGTGGCGCATATCTTTGAGGTAGCGGCGAAGCTTTCGGTGGAGCTTGGGCTGGAAAAAGGCTTTCGTATCGTGAACAACTGCGGCGAGGACGGCA
>CANPBX010000074.1 GCA_947572385.1 uncultured Clostridia bacterium | reverse complement strand
CCGAGTTCGGTAACTAAGGTTTCAACTCATCTAAATTTTATGATTACCCCATAAAGGCGGGGGAGGCAGAGCGATCTGCCTCCTCTGCTTTTTGTTAAGACCTTCTGTTTCAAAACCAAAGACAAAGGGGGCGGATCTCTCCGCCCCCTTTGCTTTTATGGGGTAATCATAAAATTTAGATGAGTTGAAATCTTATTCAACCTCGGCGTTCTTCTTCTCGTAGGCCCCTACCAGCACAGTGGCTGCCTGCTGGCGCTCCAGGATCTTTTCGGGTGAGAAGTTATCGCTGCCGGTGCCGCTCATCAGGCCGGCCTTGTAAACAGCGTTCACATATGGCTTGGCCCAGCTTGCGACATTGTTCCAGTCCTTGATATTGTTGGTGTTCGCGGTATCGTCATGCTCCAGCCCGCACCAGCCTGCTATCATGACTGCGGCGTGCTGGCGGGTAACGTCACCCTTGGGGTCGAAGCCGCCCTTACCGTTGCCGCTGATGATGCCGTTCTCCTTGCAGTGGGCAACGGCTGCCTTCTGGGTATCATTCAGGCCGGAGATATCGTTGAAGGCCTCCTCGGCATCGGCATACTTCTCCCTCAGCAGGGCGTCGATGTCCTCAGCGTCGGGATTCTCAGCCTTCATGTCGGCGCGGGCGATTATCAGGGCGAAGTCCTGGCGGGCTATCTTGCCCTTGGGGTTGAACTTACCTGCTGCTCCTGTGCCGGACATCAGGCCCATGTCTATGGCCTTCTTTACGTCCTCCAGGTGGCCTGAGTACACATCGCTCAGGTCGTATTTGTCCGAGGGCTTGCCGTCATCCGGGCCGGGATTGTCGCTGCCGATAGTAACGGTCAGAGTGTACTCAGCCTTGGTGCCGTCCTCGGCGGTGACAACGATTGTCAGAGGATTCTCCACGTTGTAGGGCTGTCCGGCGCGGTATGCCTCGCCGTTGACCAGGACTGTGGACATGGGGGAGGTAACCAGGGTCAGGTTCTGAGCGGTCAGGTCGGACCCCTCGGGCAGCTGGACAGTGGTCTCGCTGCCTGTTACAGACACGGTGGTCTCGCCAACAGTGACGGAGGTCAGCTCGCACTTATTGCTGCGTACGCCGACTACCAGCTCAAGGCGGTAGTAGTTGGGAGCGGTCTGGTCCTCGTTATAGACGTTGATCTGAGCCTGCTGGCCCTTGATTTTGCCCCAAGCCTTGTTGTCGAAGTTTCCGCCCATCTCGGTAACCTGGATTTCCTCGCCGGTGAACTTGTCATAGATATACAGCTCGCCGTTCTTTACGAAGAAGGTGGTCTTGCCGGTGAGCCACTGGTCCCACTCGTTGGCCTGCACATTATAACCGTCAGTATCTGTGAGATTTGCCTTATTATTTGCAAGATCCTGGCCCTTGTCAATTACGATAGCGTTCTCGCTGTTTGCGAAGTTCAACTGGAAGTCATACTTATCGCTGTCGCGATAGGTAGCCCAGTTGTAGGAGCCGGGCACGGTCACGGTGATGGTCTTGTAAGCGGTGTTATAATCCACCTTCACCTCGTCGTTGCCGGTGAAGCTTGTCAGCTCATCGCCGGTGTTGGCGGTGCCGCGGTTTGCGGAAATTGTGTACTTGTTGGTGCAGTTAGCTTCCAGGACAGCACGGGCTTCGTCTGCAGTAGCTGTGTTTGTTGTATCTGCAGTGTGGCTCCCGTTTTCCTTGTAAGTCTCGAGCTTCTTGCGGGCTTCGTCGGTCATGTCATACCAGTCGGCTTCGCTAATCACATAAATAGTATTCCGGTCATCATTCTTTGACAAATCAAAGTAGTCAGTCTGATTTACATTACTATCATACTGTGCGCCGCCTTCATAGGGCCAGCCAAAATCTTTGCCAACATTGCCCTGCTGATTTTGCTGAAGAGCCCCGGCAAGGATTGTGTCATGGGCCAAATCGCGCACACAAATTATAGCGCGCAGGTCACCATTAACGCCGTTTAGCACACGGAACACCTTTGCAGTCCCGCTGTTCAGCGTGATATCTTCAAAATAGATACGGCTAGCTGCATCATAGGGTATATCCAGCTTGAGGGTGTTACCATCAACCGTCACGTCAAACTGATTCTCAGCATTGATAGCGCCGGTGTGAGCGTCCTCCAGCTTCTCGCCTTCCTTCCAGCCGTAGACCAGGTCGTTGTCATAAGCAGTGGTGACCTTCGCGCCGGTAATGGCTCCCTTGGTATCGGGGTCAGCCTGGACCAGAGAAACGGTGTAGACTTCCTTGGAATCGCCATTGAAAACGGTCAAGTACAATGTGCGCGGGCTATAGGCGATACTTCCATTGGTGCCGTTTTCCCCATCAGTATTTCCTGATGTAAATGCGGCTATAAAGATTTTGCCAAAGAGTGTCACGCCATTTTCATACGGGTCGCCAAATGCACCATTCAGCTTATGTGCACTTAATTTTTTGCTGTCGTCAGCATCATTACCAGACCTGATGATTGCGCCATCACTGGCCTTTACCTGGAGCATCCATCCAGTAATACCGGGAGCTGCACTTTCGGCATAGAGACTATAGGGCAGCTGCAGCTTGATATTGTTTTCGGTATTCGGTACGCCGACAATTTCAGCACCTGTGACGGGGTTCACAAGCTTGAACTCGGTGATATCGGTGTTGTAGTTGCCGGCAGTAGCCACGTTCACAGTATAGATTGAGCTGGAATTGTTTTCTGCAGTTACACGGAGCTTAAAGGTGGAGGACTTCATGTTGATATTTGTAATCGTCCACTGGCTCTCGCCAGCACCAGGAGCTGTTGGAACAGATTCGTCGTCCTTATCGCCCTGGGCTTCCAGCTTAATCTTCGCGCCAGTAGAGATAATGGCCTTCACAGTTGACTTGGTATCATCCTTACCAATACTGGACCAGAAATCACGGTCAACCACCATATTGATGACTTTAGAGGCCTGGTCAATATTGTTTGCGGTAGCAACATAGCTCTCGCCATCCTCATTGCTCAGGGTCAGCTCGGTCAGTTTGGACTCGGTGAACTTGGGGGCTTCCTTCACATGTACCTTAATGCGGGAGCCCTTGTCATTTGCTTTAGTTTTTACATTCAGATAGGTAATGCTATAGGCACTTCCAGCAGTATCATCAGCCCATTTCCAAGTAGCACGCTCGCTGGCGACAGGAACAATAGGCTGGCCCTCGGTGCGGTCGGTATCTGCAGTCCCTTCCTGGGTGTTTGTTTTGTCCTTATAGATTGCAGCATACTCTTCCTTACCAGTAATAGGCCTCCATGGGCCTGCATAGGCAGTACCGCCTATATCCACAGCATCAGTGACCCAAGTCCAGCCTGCAACACCCTCAACGCGCACCACGTTCTCAGTGGTCTCGAACTTCGGGGTCCAGCCTGCGGCCTTGCTGCCTGCATAGCCCTTCGGCACGGTGATTGTCAGGGTGGGGTCGGTCAGAGTGCCGCCATATACGGCCTCAACGCCGCCAACACTGAAGCTGGTGAACACATCCTCGTTCACAAAGTTCACATCGTAGCGCTTGCTGCGGCCGTCGCCTGCGGTAACAACTACCTGGCCCTTGCCGTTGCTAAATGTGTACTTAGACTTAGCGTGTACGGAAGTGGGGACGAACACCTTTGTGGCGTCAGCCATATTTGCACCAAGGCCAACTTTTTCTGCGGAATAGCCGAAGGGGACAGTGATGGTGATGGTGCTGCCCTCAACCTTGCCGCTGATGGCGTTCTTTTCCCAGCCGCTGCCTTTTGCGTTCTGCACGCGGACTACCTCGCGCAGGCTGGTGTCGTCCTCGGGCACGTCATTGCGCACAGTGATAATCAGGTCATGAGAAACAGCCTCTGCTGTGCCGACCTTCTCCTTCAGAGTCAGCTTGAAGACGTCGTTGCCCAGGTCCTCGGCGGTGGTCTTCAGGTCCAGCGTATAGGGCAGCTGGAGCTCTGTGCCCGCCTTAGTTACCAGTGTGAGCACCGTGCCCTCTACCTCTGCCCAGTCCACAGTGACGGTCCGGCTGTCCTTCACCTCAACGGTGTAGGCTCCGTCCGCATAGGTGGCGGGGAAGGTATCGACAGTGACATGCAGGTCACTGCCGGGGGTCTCCGGCTCAGAAGTATCACCATCTGCAGCCAGAGCGTTCATGGGGACCAAAGCGACGACCATAAGAATGGCCAGAAGAGCCGCAAGTGGTCTCTTTAGGAACTTGCTTTTGTTCATGATTTCAACCCTCTTAAATTTTAGATTCTCGCGCGGCTCTCTTTTGCCGCCGAGTGGAAGTTATTTATATACTGTAATACCGGGAACAAGCATAAATAGACCTGACAGCTCCACTATGCGCGTCAGGTTTATTTAAGGAACCGCTGATTAAATTGCCCGCAGGAGGGGGAAATGTGGTAGAATAAAGAAAAAAGGGGGGACAGTGGATGA
>CANPBX010000073.1 GCA_947572385.1 uncultured Clostridia bacterium | reverse complement strand
TCGCGCTTTGCCACATTGCCTCTTCTTGGCATAATCTTCCCTCCTTCATAAAATGAATTCATCGGTACTCGAAAGCATTATAATACTTTTATATTATTGCTTCCGGTCAGCTAAAAGGCAATTTACCAAGACCCTTCAAGTATGCACCTGCACGAATCTATATAAATTAAGCCAATAGCTTAGAGTAAAATCTTAAAAAGCTTCTATCCGGCCCTTACTTCTTGCCGGCCTTGGGACGCTTCGCACCGTACTTGCTGCGGGCCTGCATACGCTTAGCCACGCCCTGGGTGTCCAAAACGCCGCGGATGATGTGGTAACGCACACCAGGCAGGTCGCGCACACGGCCGCCGCGGATCATCACCACGCTGTGCTCCTGCAGGTTATGTCCCACGCCGGGGATATAGCAGAGCACCTCGATGCCGTTGGAGAGCCTTACACGGGCTATCTTCCGCAGAGCAGAGTTCGGCTTCTTGGGTGTACGGGTGGTCACCGTCGTGCACACGCCGCGCTTCTGGGGAGAGTCCTGGTCGATCGCCGAGCGCTTCTTGGAGTTCCATCCCTTCAAGAGCGCGGGGGCCTTGGACTTCTTAATGGCGTCGGACCTGCCGTTTTTAACCAGCTGGTTAAAGGTTGGCATTCAGCTGCACCTCCTTCTTCAAATATTTTATATGCGTATCAGCGTGGCGCCCTTCGGCACCCGCAAAACGCCGTGAAAACCGGGCCATTTTGGCCCATCCTGCTGATTATAGCACCAGCGGCAGTGCTTTGTCAAGGTTTTTCTCAGCCCACCTCAGGGGCAGGCTCCTGGACCTCTCCCGCCGGCGGGAAGAGGCTGCCGTCCGCCTGGCCTGCCAGGTCCTCGGGGAACATCTCCTCCCTGGGCTCCGCAGCTGACTCGACCTCCACGTCGCCGTACATCTTCAGGCCTGTGCCCGCGGGCACCAGCTTGCCGATAATGACGTTCTCCTTGAGGCCCACCAGCGGGTCCACCTTTCCCTTTATAGCCGCGTCCGTAAGGACCCTTGTGGTCTCCTGGAAGGAGGCGGCGGACAGGAAGGAGTCGGTGGCAAGGGAGGCCTTGGTGATACCCAGGAGTATGGGCGTATAGGTGGCCTCTCTCAGCCCTGTCTCCCCAAGGGCTATCCTGCGGCGGATGTCCTCGTTTGCAGAGAGCACCTCGTTCTTGTCCGCGAGGGAGGCCACCAGAAGGCCGGTATCCCCCGCGTCGTCTATGCGCACCTTTCTGAGCATCTGGCGCACGATTATCTCTATATGCTTGTCGTTGATGTCCACGCCCTGCATACGGTAGGTGCGCTGCACCTCCTGAATCAGGTAGTTCTGGACCTCCTCAACGCCGCTGATAGCCAGCACGTCGTGGGGGCTGACGGAGCCTTCGGTGATATGCCTGCCCCGCTTGATATACTCCCCCTCCTTGACAGTGACCCTTGAGCCGAAGGGTATCAGGTAGGAACGGGTGTCGCCGGTCTCGTCGTTGGTTATAACAACATGGTGGTTGCGCTTTATCTCCTCAAAGCTCACCCTGCCGTCCAGCTCATTGATAATAGCCACGTGCTTGGGCTTGCGGCCCTCAAAGAGCTCGTCTATGCGGGGAAGGCCCTGGGTGATGTCCTCGGCGCTGGCAACGCCGCCTGTATGGAAGGTGCGCATGGTAAGCTGGGTGCCGGGCTCGCCGATGGACTGGGCGGCGATAATGCCCACGGCCTCGCCCACCTGCACCGGCTTGCCGTTTGCAAGGGAGCCGCCGTAGCAGCGCTTGCACACGCCGTTCTTGGCCCGGCAGCTGAGCACGGTGCGTATCTTAATGCGCTCGGTGCCCCTGTCTATTATGGTGTCGGCGTCATGGTCGTCCATAAGCTTATCCCTTGAGACCAGCACATTTCCGTTTTCGTCGCAGTAGTCCTCCACAAGGTACCTGCCCACCAGCCGCTCCTTTAGCGGCTCGATGGACTCGGGGCCGGACTTTATCTCAAAGACCTCTATGCCCTCATGGGTGCCGCAGTCCTCCTCACGGATAACGACCTCCTGGGAGACGTCCACCAGGCGGCGGGTAAGGTATCCCGAGTCGGCGGTGCGCAGCGCGGTGTCCGTAGTGCCCTTTCTTGCTCCGCGGGAGGAGATGAAGTATTCCAGCACGTTCAGGCCCTCGCGGTAGTTGGAGCGGATGGGTATCTCGATGGTCTTGCCGGCGGTGTTGGAGATGTTGCCACGCATTCCCGCCAGCTGGTTCAGGTTGGAAATGCTGCCTCGGGCGCCGGAGTCGGCCATCATATAGATGGGGTTATACTTGTCAAGGCCCCTCTGGAGCGCCGACGCAACGTCCCTTGTGCACTTGTCCCAGACCTTCAGCACAGCCTCATAGCGCTCCCTCTCAGAAAGGTAGCCCTCGCTGTACTCTTCGGCTATCTCGTTCACCTGCTCCTGGGCCGCGTCCACCAGCGCCTTCTTGTCGGTAGGTATGGTGGCGTCGCAGACGGCAACGGTAATTCCGCTGATAGTTGAATACTTATAGCCCTGGGCCTTTATCTCGTCCAGCACCTCGGCGGAGCGCTCCGTGCCGTGTACCTTTATGCAGCGCTCGATTATAGCCTTAAGCTGCTTTGAGCCCACCAGGAAGTCTATCTCAAACTGCAGGGCCCCCTCGGGGGTGGAGCGGTCCACATAGCCCAGGTCCTGGGGGATGGGGCGGTTGAATATCATGCGGCCCATGGTGGTGTCCACAAGGCCCGAGACCTGCCTGCCGTTAAAGTCAACGGTGCGGCGCACCTTTATCTTGGCGTGCAGGTCAATGACCTTTGCGTCGTAGGCCATCATTGCCTCGTCCATGTTCCTGAATACCTTGCCCTCGCCGGTCTCCCCATCCTTCTCAAGGGTCAGGTAGTAGGAGCCCAGCACCATGTCCTGGGTGGGCACGGCCACAGGCTTGCCGTCCGAGGGCTTGAGAAGGTTATTTGCCGCCAGCATAAGGAACCTGGCCTCGGCCTGGGCTTCGGCGGACAGCGGCACATGCACCGCCATCTGGTCGCCGTCGAAGTCGGCGTTATATGCTGTACAGACCAGCGGGTGCAGCTTCAGGGCCCTGCCCTCCACCAGCACCGGCTCGAAGGCCTGTATACCCAGGCGGTGCAGGGTCGGCGCGCGGTTGAGGAGCACAGGGTGGTTTTTGATCACCACCTCTAATGCGTCCCAAACCTCGGACCTGGCCCGCTCCACGGACTTGCGCGCCGCCTTGATATTGTTCACAACGCCGGTCTCCACCAGGCGCTTCATCACAAAGGGCTTAAAGAGCTCCAGGGCCATCTCCTTGGGGAGGCCGCACTGGTACATCTTCAGCTCCGGGCCCACCACGATGACCGAGCGCCCGGAGTAGTCCACGCGCTTGCCCAAAAGGTTCTGCCTGAAGCGCCCCTGCTTGCCCTTGAGCATGTCTGAAAGGGACTTCAGCGGGCGGTTATTGGGGCCTGTGACCGGCCTGCCCCGCCTGCCGTTGTCTATAAGGGCGTCCACTGCCTCCTGGAGCATACGCTTCTCGTTGCGCACTATTATATCCGGCGCACCCAGCTCCAGGAGCCTTTTAAGGCGGTTATTCCTGTTTATCACCCTGCGGTACAGGTCGTTCAAATCGCTCGTGGCAAAGCGCCCGCCGTCCAGCTGCACCATGGGGCGGATGTCCGGGGGTATCACCGGCACTACGTCCAGTACCATCCACTCGGGCCGGTTGCCCGAGGCCTTGAAGGACTCCACCACCTCCAGGCGCTTTAAAATGCGCATACGCTTCTGGCCGCTGGCGGCCTCCAGCTCCTCCCGAAGCTGGACGGAGAGCTTTTCGGGGTCTATCTCGGAAAGCAGCTCCTTTATGGCCTCGGCGCCCATAGAGGCCTTAAAGTCGTCCTCATATTTCTCCTTTAGATCCCTGTACTCCTTCTCGGTGAGGGTCTGCATTTTTGTGAGCTCCCTCACGTCGCCGGGGTCGGTGACTATATACAGTGCAAAGTACAGCACCTTCTCCAGGATCCTGGGGGAGACATCCAGTATCAGCCCCATGCGGCTGGGTATGCCCTTAAAGTACCAGATATGTGACACCGGGGCCGCAAGCTCTATATGGCCCATGCGCTCCCTTCTCACCTTGCTGCGGGTCACTTCAACCCCGCAGCGGTCGCATATCTTGCCCTTATAGCGGATGCGCTTATACTTTCCGCAGTGGCACTCCCAGTCCTTTGTGGGCCCGAATATCCTCTCGCAGAACAGGCCGTCTCGCTCGGGCTTCAGGGTGCGGTAGTTTATGGTCTCGGGCTTTTTGACCTCGCCGTAGGACCACTCCCGTATCTTCTCGGGGGAAGCCAGGCCTATCTTTATAGACTCAAATGTGTTGAATTCCATATGCGTCCTCTTCCTTTCCAGTTAGATCAAAAATCCTCGTCCTCGTCGCCGTCGTCCAGCCCGAAGTCGTCGTCCAGGTCGTCGTCGAAGCCGTCGTCCTCCTCGTCGTCGATGAAGTTCCCTTCCTCGTCCTCCTGGTAGTAGCCGTCCAGATCGTCGGCTACGTTCTCCTCGTCGAAGCTGTCGCCGTGGTTAAGGCCCATATCGTCGTCGTCGAAGGTCTGCTTCAGATCTATCTCCTGGTCGTCCTGGTCCAGCACCTTCATGTCCAGGCCCAGGGACTGCAGCTCCTTTATAAGCACCTTGAAGCTCTCTGGAATGCCGGGGGTGGGGATGTTCTGGCCCTTCACAATGGACTCGTAGGTCTTGACGCGGCCCACCACGTCGTCGGACTTCACCGTCAGTATCTCCTGTAGGGTATAGGCCGCGCCGTAGGCCTCCAGGGCCCACACCTCCATCTCGCCGAAGCGCTGGC
>CANPBX010000072.1 GCA_947572385.1 uncultured Clostridia bacterium | reverse complement strand
GCCGACAATGGGATCGAGGCAGATGAGACGGAACATGTGCTGGAAGCGTTAGGCTATATCCTGCTTGACGCTGAGCTCATACAACAATATTGGATAGATTCCACACAAAAGATAAATCAGGGGACTTATATCTCTGAAGATGGTACTGGTAGTTCGAGATGCAGCTGCAAAGAACAGCAGCAATTCATTGACGAGGTCGCGGCTTCGATTGGGTGTGTTGTGATCCGGCCTGACGCCCGAGAAGATCACAGCGGCCCCAACACGGTACATCTGTACCTGCCGGATGATGTCAGGCAGGGCAGCGCTGAGAAACAGGGGCCCGCTCGACGCGGGCGCAAAAGAGCAGCATCCCCGGAATGTGGCCAAAAGGGAGTGGACCTTTGTCAGAAATGCATCTGGTCCTTTGAGAACACCGACCGGCTTGGCAGCGTCGACTGCCGATTCGCTAACTCAGGCCAGATGGATCTAAGGGGATACAACTGGAAAACTGTTCTGGAGGGCTCGATCAAACTGGCATATTACGAAAGGATCCAGAGCCTCTATGCGCTTGGTTTGGGCGGCTATGCTGCACTGAAGGAATCAGATGATACCTACAATGACCTGAACCGGCGTATCATCGACGCCTTCTATAAGGCGAACGGGACTGCTTTTCTCGGTGAAATAAACCTTTCCCATGAAAAGTGCCAGCGGATCGCTGATGGCACAGGCCAGGTTTTCGAGGAGTATACGGGCCAGCTCGTCTATAACTTTGGGTGTCGGTTTGTGGTGCCAGTAGCTGACAAAACGCTGGAGCAGTTGATCTTAGACTGGAATGGGATCAGCCAGTCCAGCCATCAACCATCTGTCAGCGAGATCACGGACGCCATAGAACGTTTGGGCGGCCGGTCCATCCTCTGGTATTAGGTCTAGCTCTAAGTAAAGTAATCTTTCAGCGCTATGTCGGGATACTGACAGATGATTTTATCCCTGTGGATGCTCAGGAGGTTGAAAACGGCAGCTGAACACCGATCATGATGTTGCAGACAAGGCCTGAGATGTGTATAATGGAACTGATCCTAACAGAAAAGAGGTGATCGGCGTGTGTACGTCTGGCGCGGGGAATCGCTACACCCTGATGAACCGGGATGTGCCGGTGCTCGATTTTATCTGCCGCCGCAACGAGTTCGACGAACCGGAGTTCACAGAGCTGCAATGGCACACGACATGCCGGCCTATTGGCTATCGTGAGCTGGCCTCTTTCTTGGAGCGCCGGAAAGCGCCGAAGCACCGCAAGCACATCCAGCAGCTTTTGGAGCGGTACGGCTGCGACGATTTGGAGGGGTTCCTTCAGGTGGCCCATGCGCTGTCGCTGAACGATACCTTCTGGGTAAAGGAGGCGGATGCCCGGCTGACCTGGCCCGAGCTGTCCCTCTACCACAATGAATTCAACGAGATCATCAGCGAGGCGGCCTTTGATGGGACCATCAGTGAGAACAGCCTGTCCTCCACCTCGCCGGAATTTGGGACGGACGGGTACTACGCGAAATGCTGGGTACGGGAGCAGTCCGGCATCTATCTCTACAAGAGCGGCAGCGCCCACTATGAGATCGAGCCCCTATCCGAGTTTCTGGCCGCCCAGCTGGCGGCAGAGCTGTGTCCCGGCGCAGTCCCATATGACATGGCCTTCCACCATGGCAAGCTGATCTGCAAATGTCCGCTGTTCACCAGCGAGGCGGTGGGACTGGCAAAGGCCAGCGCGCTCTTCCATGGGGAAGACCGCACCATACCGGAGCTGCTGTCGTTTTTCGAGGGCATTGGCAGCGGAGATGCTTTCCGGCGGATGTGTGTGCTGGACGCGGTCATTTTGAACCCAGACCGGCACTACGGGAATTTTGGCGTGCTGTTTGATACCGAGACCATGGAGCTGCTGGAGATGGCCCCGGTCTTCGACCACAACAGGAGCCTGTTTCCAGAGCTGGACATGGACCAGCTGGCCATGCCGGAACGATACCTGAAGCATTGCCGCCCCCGGTTGGGCCGGGACTTCCTAGTCACAGCCCGGGGACTGCTGACGGACGGTATCCGGAGAGACCTGAAACGGCTGGAGGGGTTCGTATTCCAGCAGCACCCGGATATCCAGGCAGAGCAGGAGCGCCTGGACGCGCTGAGCGGCATCGTTCAGGGACAAATCAAAAGGATCTTGGAGAACTGAATCACAACATGAGCTGGGGGACCGCAGGCAGACACCTGCGGTCCCCCAGCTATATTCAGCAGAAAGGAGGCAGTCATCCACATGATGACGAATCACGCGAATACTTTGACCACCGTTGTGTCCTACCCGGAGCGTGGGGTGGGGGGCAGCAATAAATACAGGGGCAATTGTTCCCCCAAGCTGATCTCCGACCTGATCGCGCACTTTGGTTTCCACGAGGTCTGCGACTATATGTGCGGCAGCAATACCACAGGTGACGCCGCCGCCAGCCTGGGGGTCAGCAGCCATACCTACGACCTGCACAGCGGGTTCGACCTGCTTCACTGCAACATCCCGGAGCGGCCCCAGTTCATTTTCTGGCATCCGCCCTACTGGGATATCATCAAGTACTCCGATGTGATGTACCGGGCCGCCGACGTGCAGCAACGCTATGGCTATGACCCGCGCCAGTTCGACCTGTCCCGCATCCCGACTTGGGAGAAGTTCGTCAAAGCCATGAACTACTGCATGATGAAACAGTTCTGTGTCCTGGAGAAGGGCGGCAGGATGGCGGTGCTGGTGGGCGACATCAAAAAGAAGGGCAAGTTGCTGAGTATGTTGTTCGAGCTGGTGAAGCCTGGGACACTGGAAAACGTCATCATCAAGACCCAGCACAACTGCGTGTCCGACCGCACGGCCTACAGCGGGAAATTTATCCCCATCGTTCACGAATACCTTCTTCTCGTCCGGAAGGATATCCCACTTCAGTACCCGATGCTCATAACCAAACAGATCGAAGGCGATATCCGTGATATGCGCGGCACCACCTGGAAGGATATCCTCGCTGACGCAATGGAGTCTTTTCAGAGCGCCGTCCATCTGGAGCAGATCTATGACCAGGTGGGCCAGTATGACCGGGCCCGGAAGCAGCAGTTCTGGAAGGACAAGGTGCGGCAGACCTTGCTGGTATACCCCAACATTTTCACAAGCCCCCAGCGGGGTATGTGGATGCTGAAAAAATACGCATAAAAGGCGGGAATAATATCATGGCTAAGATCTCAGTGGTCATTGAAGTGTTTGAAGAGGAGATCAAAGCGGAGTCCGGCATAGACGACCTGTCGGACGCCATCAGGCAGGAGCTGGGCTGGCTGCGCGACAGCGGCATGATCGTGGAGAGCTGGGAGTTTGTCAACTAACAGCTCGGCTTAACATTGAGTAGGAGGAATAGGGTATGGCAATGACTGTCATTGGACGCCCGGTGAATGGCATCAGCATCAATCCTGAATTGGAATTTTTGCTGGATGAGGATGGGGTTGTCCGGTACTTCGAAGGTGTTGACAAGGCGCAAGAGTTCCTCAAGGAGCAGGGTTACAGTACTGAGGAAATGTCATTTTTCACATTTATGGAAAGCTGCGGGGCCTGCCGGCGGTGCGGCGCACCGCTGTTTAAAAGCCTGCTCCCCGAGTACGCCTATCAGTGCTTCAGCTGTGATGAGGATTTTTATGCCTTTGAGCAGGAAGATCCCGAAGATCAATGAAAAGCCCCTTTATTTGATAGGGGCTGCAGTGCCACAGAAAACGAGGAGGTTGCTTTATGCCGATAGAACCGATGATGACAAAACCTACATATAATGACCTTGCCGAGGAGATCGTTACAGCCCAACTCCCGTGCTTCGAGTTCGAGGCTTTTGATGGCGATTTTCCTAAAGTGCAGGTTAGGATGAGCAAAATGCGCTACGCCATTGAAGCAGGGGACGGACGTTTTGGGCGCAGATGTTTCTATACTGTAAGCAGGGGAAAGTATGAGTTGGCCGAGAGATTGGAGGAAATGGCTGGCCATTACATGCGCTCAATAGGAGGGCGTTTCCTGACTCCGCTGTATCAGACTTCAAAAATAGGATCTAACACCAAAAACAAAAAGGCAGGCGTGCCCATCCCCACCTATCATTGCTTGGCTGATAAACTCATCGCAAGCCTTGATTGCGGTGAATCAGTAAATGGACATCGTGTGTCCAGTAACGCCCTGTTACTGCAGGGAGGAGACGAGCGCACCAATATACACGTTTCGGTGATGGAGGAGATATTCAGCGATGAAACGGGTGCGCACTACTATACGGTCAAACTACTCGTTGGAAACAGCCCAAAGTCTTTCTGGTTCATAGACCGCATTGCCCAAAAGGCACTGCCTATAAAACTAGCGGCACTGGCCAAAGAGCTCCTGCGCAGAGGCAAAAAGCATAACTGTGGGCTAACGGAGATCTATGCGTTCACCGGCCAGAAGGAACGCTATGCCTATCAGGAGACTTACGATGATCTGGCAAACGAGCTGGTTGCTGATTTGGGTCACGGCTACGTTGCTTCGTCCACAGGTACGCGCAGCTCCGTTTATATGTCTGTGCTCTCAACAAAAAGTCCCGATACTGATGCCGATGATGCCACTGTGTCGATCCGAATCTCCCAGGAGATCCCCTATAGCTATAATCAAGAGTTTGACCGATATACCATTGAAATAGCAAGCGGCCGCTATAGTTATGAACTCTTCTATACAAAGTCTCTGGACAGGGGGGAGCTGGCCGCAAAATTAGAGGAAGTAGTCAAGGGGTATTCAGCTAAGGCCAAAGGGCGTGGCTGCGAGTTAGTCGAGGTGTACGCGTCTGCGGCAGATCAGGATTTCGAGTCAACAGGCGCATGAACCATCGTTTCAGCATTGACGAGACGGCTCTGAGGTGATATAATAAGCACATACAGTATCAGTGCCGCTCACCGAAGCAGGCAAAGTCGCCGTGTATCTAAGTGCCATTTGCATTTATGCAGATGGCACTTTTTTATTTTCCAGCTCACGATATGGGCACAAGCAGCGCCTTTCAGAGGGCGCTGTCAGCCTGTCGAAAAGCGGCCTGCCAGAGAAATGTCCTGGCAGGCCGCAAAGCAT
>CANPBX010000071.1 GCA_947572385.1 uncultured Clostridia bacterium | reverse complement strand
TCAGGACATCTCCCATGAAATTTACTCTTTTATGCGCGGCCTTCAGCATAAACCCATTAAGATTTCTCATCTTTTTCTCCATCCGCGTCTTTCCTTTCTTTTATAGGGGAAGTAATAAAAGGCAAGACTTACTGGGGCGCTTTATGATCGCGAGAAACCACAAGACCCTGGCGCTTTGCAAGGAATGCCATACACTACTGCACGCTGGAAAACTGAGTTAGCAAGTGGAGAGCCGTGTGCGCTGAGAGGTGCAAGCACGGCTCAGGGGCGAGCGGTTGGAAACCTGCCGCAGCAATGCGGTAAGGCGCTGGGCGCTTAGCCCACATATTAACGCTCACAGACACCTGCTTAGCGGCCGCCCCTTTATTTGCTGCGGGAATGGTGAACAGATATTTTAATAATGACGTACCTATGGAGTTTTGGGAACTGTTCGCGCTTTATATGAGCAGCAATACTTTAGCCTCCGTGCCCTGGGCAATTCCCTTTGGTGATGAACAAATTAAAGTATTGGTAAATCAGGCGGAGGATGTACTGGACTGGTATGACAATATGAAGGATCCAGTGCCAATTTGGTACTCCAACTTGGCACATTGAAAAATAACATTTTCTGCATATAGCATAAAGACCAAATTTTCTATAAGATATTGACCTGCCCCCCTTCTGAGGTGTACAATAAGCGTATATGACCCCAGAAAGGATGCTGCCCAATGAAAACTTCCGTTGACCTGAACCTTGCCATATCCCGCCTTATAGCCTACGGCCTGGAGCGGGAGCTCATAAGCCCGCTGGACACGGCCTACGCCGCAAACCGCATACTGGCCCTTTTGGGCGAGTCCAATTTTGCCCCCGTACAGGTAGAGGAGAGCCTGCATACCCCGGCGGGGGTGCTGGAGGAGATCTGCGCGTTTGCCAGGGAAAAGGGGCTTCTGGAGGAGGATAATAAGGACGCCCAGGACCAGTTTGACACTGAGCTTATGGCCTGCCTTACCCCCAGGCCCTCGGAGGTGGTGAGGGAGTTTAACAGGCGCTATGAGAGCTCCCCCAAGGAGGCCACCGACTACTACTATGCCCTCAGCAGGAGCACGAACTACATCCGCGTGGACCGTATCGAGAGGGACCGCAAGTGGACGGCCCCTACGCCCTACGGCGATTTGACCATCACCATCAACCTCTCAAAGCCCGAGAAGGACCCCAAGGCTATTGCCGCCGCCAGGAACGCCCCCAAGTCCGGCTACCCGGCCTGCGCCCTGTGCAGGGAGAACGAGGGGTATCTTGGCAGCGCGAACCAGGCCGCCAGGGGCAACCATAGGCTTGTGCCGCTGGAGCTGGACGGCGAGCAGTGGTATTTGCAGTATTCCCCCTATGTGTACTATAATGAGCACTGTATTGTGCTCAGCGCGGAGCACAGGCCCATGAAGGTGAGCAGGGCTTCCTTCAGGCGGCTGCTGGAGTTTGAGACCATACTGCCCCACTATTTTGTGGGCTCAAACGCGGACCTGCCCATTGTGGGCGGCTCGATACTCTCCCATGACCACTTCCAGGGGGGCGCGGAGGAGCTGCCCATGGCCAAGGCGGGCGTGCGGGAGAAGGTCAGCTTCCGGGGCTTCGAGGGCATAGAGGCAGGCATTCTGCACTGGCCCATGTCCGTCATCCGTCTGAGCGGCACCGACAGGGAGGCCATGGTGGAGCTGGCGGACAGGATACTTACAGCCTGGCGGGGCTACAGCGACGGAAGTGTTGACATCCTCTGTGAGACCGACGCCCCCCACAACACGATCACCCCCATTGCAAGGCGCAGGGGGGAGAATTTTGAGCTGGACCTGGTGCTGCGAAATAACCGCACCACAGAGGAGCACCCCCTGGGGCTGTTCCATCCCCACGCCGAATACCACAACATCAAGAAGGAGAACATCGGCCTTATCGAGGTGATGGGCCTTGCCATACTGCCCCCGCGCCTGCTCACAGAGACCGAGCTTTTGAGGGAGGCCCTGTCTGAGGGGAGCAGAGCCGCAGAAATCATGTCGAGTCCGGAGATGGAGAAGCATATGGCCTGGTACGAGGAGCTAAAGGCAAAGGATATACCTTCCGGACAGCTGGAGCGGGCCATACAGGACAGCATTGGAGAGAAGTTTGGGAAGATACTCGGCAACGCAGGCGTGTTTAAGGACGACGACAGGGGCCGGGAGGCCTTCCGCAGGTTCTGCGGCAGCGTGAAGTAGGTGGAGAACTGGTACCCGGCCAGGGGCCTGGACTGGGCGGTGTCCCTTTTATTCCCGACGAAATGCCTTTGCTGCTGGGAGCGGGTGCCCCCGGACAGGCTGTTCTGCAGGGAATGCGCGGAAAAGCTGCCGGAGGAGCCCAGGAGGAGGCTGATAAAGCTTGACGGCGGCCTTGAGCTGCCGGTGCTGGCCCCAATGGAATATGGGGGCGGCTATAGGGAGAGTATGCTGCAATACAAATTCCGGGGCTGCAAAATAATGGGCCCGCGCATGGGAATGCTTATGGCGGGCCTTCTTGAGGGACTGCCGGAGCTTCAGTGGACGCTGACATATGTTCCGCTGAGCTCTGAGGGACTCAGGAGGCGGGGCTACGACCAGAGCCTTCTTCTGGCCCGGCAGATAGGGCGGCAAAGGGGCATTGAGGTCAAGAGGCTGCTGGAGAAGGTGAAGAAGACCAAAACCCAGCACGACCTGGGGCTTGAGGAAAGGCTGACGAACCTTTCGGGGGCGTACAGGGCTTCGGAGGAGGCGGCGGGCAGGAATATCCTTCTGGTGGACGATATCGTTACCAGCGGCTCCACCCTGAGGGAGTGCGCCTCGGCCTTGTTTAAGGCCGGGGCCAATCTGGTGTGCTGCCTGTGCGCCGCAGAGAGCAAATTCAGGAAATAGCTTTTGGAAGGAGACCATTATGGATATGGACAAGCTGCGCCGGGCGGTGCGGGACATACTGGAGGCCGTGGGGGAGGACCCGGACAGGGAGGGCCTGAAGGAGACCCCGGACCGGGTGGCAAGGATGTACGGGGAGATATTCTCGGGGCTCAGCTCGGACCCCGGGGAGCACCTGAAGATTTTTAAGGAGACCGGCAAGCATGACGAGCTGGTGTTTGTGAAGGATATCCCCCTTTACTCCGTATGCGAGCACCACCTGCTGCCCTTTATCGGGCGGGCCCATATAGCCTATATCCCTAGGGACGGCAGGATAATCGGCCTCTCGAAGTTTGCCCGGATAGTGGACTGCTTTGCAAGGCGGCCCCAGGTCCAGGAGCGGCTCACCGGGCAGATAGCAGATTTCCTGTATGAAAACCTTGAGCCCCAGGGGGTGGCGGTGTTCATACAGGCCGAGCATTTGTGCATGACTATGAGGGGGGCGAGGGCCGCCGGGACGGTGACGGAGACCTCTGCCCTGAGGGGCTGCATGAGGTCCGACGCCCGCAGCAGGGCCGAGGTCACCGCCCTGCTGAGAGGCAGGTAAGCATGGAGTTTATTGCGAAGGGAAAGACCTTCCCGCTGACTAAGACATATGTAATGGGCATACTGAACGTCACCCCCGACTCGTTCTCTGACGGCGGCAGGTATCTTGACCCTGAGAGGGCCCTCTCAAGGGCCCTAGAGATGGAGGCCCAGGGTGCCGGGATAATAGACATAGGGGGCCAGTCCACCCGCCCGGGCTATGAGGCCGTGGACGCTATGGAGGAGTGGGGGCGAATAGGCCCGGTGCTGAAGGCTGTGCTGAAGGGCACGAAAGCCGCAGTCTCCGTGGACACCTTCTATCCCCAGGTGGCACAGCGGGCTCTTGAAGCGGGGGCCCATATTATAAACGATGTGTCCGGCTTCGGGGACGATATGCTCCGGGCCGTATCGGGCTCGGGCTGCGGGTGTGTTATAATGCACCCCCGGGGCGCTGAGTCCGGGGATATCCTTGGGGAGGTGCGGGCCTTCTTTGAAGAGAGGCTGGAGCGGGCCGGAAGGTTCGGGGTGGGCCCCGGACAGATCTGCTTCGACCCGGGGGTCGGCTTTGGCAAGACCTATGAGGACAATCTGCGGCTTATAGCCCATGTGGGCAGGACAAAGATACCCGGCTGCGCCTATTTAATGGCGGCCTCCAGAAAGCGGGTCACAGGGGAGCCCTGCGGGAACCCGCCCTTTGAGGAGAGGCTGGCGGCGACCATAGCCGCCCATACTGCCGCGGCCCTGGGCGGCGCGGACCTGCTTCGGGCCCACGATGTGAGGGAGGCCGTGCAGGCCGCGCGCATGACCGACGCGCTGAAGGACGTACTATAGCACGATGACTGCATTTATTGTATTTGTCATAGTATAGGGGGACAGGAATGGATAAGCTATACATCAGGGGCCTTGAGATATTCGCCTATCACGGCGTAAACCCTGAGGAGAAGCAGGACGGGCAGCACTTTTTCATGGACGTCACCTTGTGGGCGGACCTTAGCAGGCCAAGGCAGACGGACCGCCTTGAGGATACCGTGAACTATGCCGCGGTGCGAAAGACCATACACCGGGCGTTCACGGCTGAGAGCTATGACCTTATCGAGCGGGCCGCCCAGGCCGTATGTGAGGCTGTACTTGAGGAGCACCCAAAGGTCGAGAAGATCGGCCTGGTGCTCAAGAAGCCGGAGGCCCCGATGAACGCCAGCTTCGACTATGTGGCGGTGGAGGTGGAGCTCTCCCGCCGGGAGGATGGGGGGATAGGGCAATGAGGGCGCTCTTAGGCATTGGCACAAACCTCGGGGACCGGGAGGAAAACCTGGCGGGGGCCTTCTCCGGCCTTGAGAAGCTGCAGGGGACAAGGCTGCTGGCTATCTCAAACATCTATGAGACCGCCCCCTTTGACGTGCTCTCAGAGCAGGGGGACTACCTCAACTGCTGCGTGCTGATAGAGACCGGGCTCACCCCTATAGAGCTCCTGCATAGCTGCCTGGAGCTTGAGGCCGGGCTGGGCCGGGTGCGCAGGGAGTACCACGGGGCAAGGACGATGGACATAGACCTGCTGGTCTGCGAGGGGGCTGAGAGCTGCACAGAGGAGCTGACCCTGCCTCATCCGGGGATACTGGAGCGGGCCTTTGTGATGGTGCCCATGTCCGATATCTTCCCCGGGCGCAATGCTCTTGGGCTGGACTTTGCCGGGGCATATGAGGCGGTGGACAAGAGCGGGGTGCGGCTGTATAAATAGCCTTTCCACATATAATAATATACCGGCAATAAATAAGCGGACAGAGTAGAGGTGATATGCCCCTTGTCAAGTAGACAGGTGAAATATCTAAAATTTAGTGCGGATG
>CANPBX010000070.1 GCA_947572385.1 uncultured Clostridia bacterium | reverse complement strand
TTGACTATCTTACCACACTCAGCCCCTTTTGTCAACACCTTTTTTCAAATTTTTTTCGATTTTTTTCGACTTTCTATATTTAGATTTTGATTGACTCATTTTTCCAATATATGGTATAGTTTTCTTGTAACTCCCAGGCATACTTTTGCTTGTCCATCATAGAATTATTTGTAAAGGGGTGTGTTCCCATGAAAATTGAGAAGAAAAAATTTTTGATTTTTATTTGGCGTGTAGGGCTGATTATACTTGTCAACCTAATGATAATAGCTATGCTGCTCAACAGCGGGGGCGCCCATGCCCTTTCAAAGTATGGCTCCACTGGCAGCGAGGTCTCTCAGATACAGCAGCGCCTTCAGGAGCTTGGCTATGACCCCGGGACTGCGGACGGCATTTATGGGACCCGCACTAAGAACGCTATTATATGTTTTCAGCGGGATTATGGCCTAAGCGACGATGGCATTGCCGGACCCCAAACCCTTGCCGCGTTGGGCCTGACTGGAGGCGGCGGCTCTGGCGGCGGAAGCTACGGTGGATTTTCTGAGAGTGATGTCCAGCTTCTTGCTAAGATAATATCTGCTGAATCCCGTGGTGAACCATATCAGGGCCAGGTAGCTGTTGGTGCTGTGATAATGAATCGCATAGCCCACCCATCTTTTCCAAACACCCTTTCAGGCGTCATATATCAGGAGGGCGCCTTTTCCTGCCTGTATGACGGCGGGATAAACGTCCCTGTCGCTGATTCTGCTTATCAGGCTGCCCGTGAGGCTATAAACGGCTCTGACCCCACCGGAGGCGCCATCTATTACTATAACCCAGCCAAGACTACAAATAAATGGATCTGGTCCCGCCAGGTCATAGCCGTCATCGGTGCGCATAATTTTGCGATTTGATATAAAACTTTTTTGGCGGGACCCAAGCAGGGATCCCGCCTTTATCATTGATCCTTTTTCTTGGCAGCTACAGGCAGCCATATTTCGTACTCCATGCCATTCCCGGTGCACAAATAATATTCAATATTTACCGGATATGCTAGGTCATGATCCATGTTCTCTGGAAGCCACTCCTGGAATATCTGGGTATTCAGAGCCTGCAGGCTATCTGTGTTTGCGCTTGGGCTGCGAAATCTTGCCCACTGCGCCGCAGGTATTTCCCGCACCGCCAAGCCATCCGGTACCTGCCCGCCTTTATATGGTCCGGCTACCATGTAGGCAAATGAGTCCTCCCCGCTGTCCACACAGACTCCATACACTCCTATATCATTCTCCGCGACCGCTCTTTCAATATCTGTCCCTGGCTCCTTGCCCTGCCAAAGCGGGGTTAAATACTGCTCCATCAGCCTTTCCCACATTTTTGGACACAGTTCGTAGCCCCTGTCCATGGGAATGTTCTCCTCAAAACCGATAACCTTAAAGCTGTCCATTTTTTCAACTACATAATCCACATTATATCCCCCTTTTATAGTTATGCTTATTTTTAGAGGTAGAAAAATTTTTATCTTTCCTCTCTGCTTCTCTATCTGTGAAGGCGGAAAGCCATGGAAGCGCGAGAAGGCCTTTGCAAAACTCTCCGGCGTCTGATAGCAGTATTTATAGGCCACATCTATTATCTTATTACCCCCGGCAAGCAGGTCCATTGCTGCCAAATACAGCCTGCGGCAGCGTATGTACTCTCCCAGACTGTAGCCGGTCATAATTTGAAAGCCCTTCTGCAAATAGAAGGACGATAGGTTCACCGCCATCCCTATGTCAGCTGGTGTCACAGGCTCCAGCAGATGTTCCTCCATATAGTTGATGGCCCCGCGCAGGCTTGTAATCCACTCCATTTTATACCTCTTTCAGCCTATTTGAGTTTATTATAATCCCTTTTGGGGTAAAAATCCTGACTTTTTCTGCTCAGTTCTGTCCTGAAGCTTCCCCCTTCTTAAAGGACATGAGAAATACTCCTGCACTTAAAACAAACAGGACGGACACTGTAATATAAAATGTCTTGGCCCCAATAGCGTCAAAAACAGCGCCACCCACAAGATTTCCCAATATTCCAGCTACTGACGACATGGACGTGAAAAATGCCTGGGCGCTGGCCTTTAGATGGCTGGGCGCCAGCTCATATACATAGTTTAGGGATGACCCCAGGAACAGTCCGTTGCCAAGGCCAAACAGCATACAGAACAGCATCATTGTGGGCAGGGAGTTTGCAAGCAGTCCCAGTCCAAGGCATTCCATACCCATTAAAAGCGCGGAGCCAAGTATCAGTACGCGCAGTGGAAATTTTATCCTCAGCCGCACCATTAGCAGCAGGAAGGGTATCTCCATAGTAGCGCGAAGCGCCAGGATTATCCCATACTGTTTTGAGTCCACGCCAATGCTTGCCATATAATATGGCAGAAAATTGCCCTCACAGGCCACCGCTATATAGAAGATGAATCCGAAGCCCAAAAACGCCACATACGCCTTATTTTTAAATAATTCCCCCAGGTTTATCGAACTCTTTTCACCTTTTTTAGCCGGAGCCTTTGCAGCCGGTTCTCTGGCAAAGAAGGTCATCGTAATTGGTATAAGCATGAAAAGCCCTGTGACCCAAAAGGTATTCTGTACCCCAAGGCTTGGAAGCCAGGCAGCTATTATCAGACTGCCAATAGTAAACAGGAAAGAGCCAAGGCTGCGCAGAACGCCAAAATTCAGTCGTAACTCGTTGCAGTTGCGCACTAGTATATTCTCCGCATACGGCGACATAGACGAACGGAAAAAGCATACTGCTGGTATGTAGCACATCAAAAGTATGGACGAGCCGTGATATTCCACTGGGACAAGTGGTATTAGCGCGTACATCAACGAGCCCCCTATGAGCACGGTGATGAGTACCTTACGCAAAGATCCGATCCTATCGCTTGCCATACCCCAGAAGGATACCGACGCGATACCTACAACTGAGCTCAGCGCATTTACCACGCCCATGGATGAGGCGGAAAATCCCGCCCCCTGTAGGTACACAGCCTGGTAACACCCGAAGGCCCAGGCAAACCAGAAAAATCCGTTTACACCCACCAGGACTATTGCCTGCCTGCCGCTTGTGTTTAAGCGGGAAAAGAGTTTTTTCATTTATTGCTGCTCCTTTTTAGAAAGACGGTCTAGCTACGGTTGATTATATCCCATTTATTATAGATGTCAAGGGTTTCCCGCAAATACATCCCGGTATATTTTTTCCACAGCCTCTTCCAGTGACACATCTTCCCCTATGAGCTTCTCCTTTATATTGCTCAGATAGTCCTTCTCCTGCCACCACCTGCGCATATCCTCCTCATCAAAGTCATCTCTATTTGGCTTTGTCTGGTGGCGGCGGAGAGTCTCCTCAAATGAGATATCGTAATAGTATGCAAAGATATTTTCTATCCCATACTCCTCTACAGCGGCGTCAAATAGGGATTTATATGCCGAGTAGGGCAGTATGCCTTCCATGACAGTAAATTCCGAATTCTTGTGCCCATATCTCATGAGCTCTATCATAAGCGGCAGCGAGCGCTCTATGCCCTCTTTGCTCCAGACATGTAGTATCTCCATACGGACCATATCATGAGATATGCGCATTGTGTTGGGCCCAAACTTCTCCTGGATCATTCCCGCGGCAACGGTCTTCCCACTGCCTGAGTTCCCCCTTAGTATAATTAGCTTTGGCATGATGTCCCTCCCCATATGTTTGTGTCCACATTATATCAGGTGGACATGGACAAAGCAAGCTGCATAATCGACGTATATCGACAGAAAATGTGAATTACTTTTTCTTTTACCTCGAAGGGCTCACACTTGAAAAATTGCGGCCTTTGTGCTATAATTTTCGATTAATAATATCCCTCATATATTTGGGAAACAAAGTTAAAATTATTGAGGAAAGAGAGTGTGACTATGCTGAAAATGGATTATCAACGGAAGTTTTCTAAAGAAGGCCTTACCTTTGACGACGTACTGCTGATTCCCGCCGAATCACATGTTCTGCCCAGTGAAGCGGATTTCTCTACCCAGCTTACCAAGACCATCCGGCTTAACGCCCCTATCCTAACTGCCGCTATGGACACGGTGACGGAGTCTGATATGGCAATAGCCATTGCCAGAGAGGGCGGCGTTGGCATTATCCATAAGAATATGACTATTGAGCGTCAGGCCGACCAGGTCGACCGCGTGAAACGCTCGGAGAACGGCGTCATCGCAAATCCATTTTTCCTGTCCCCCGACAGCCTGGTGATAGAGGCTGAGAAGCTAATGGGACGCTTCAAGATTTCTGGCGTTCCCATTTGTGAAGACGGTGTCTTGGTGGGTATTATAACTAACCGTGACTTACGCTTTATGGAGGGTGACGATTTTAACCAGCCGGTCAAGAATGTGATGACTAAGGACCATCTTGTAACTGCTCCGGTAGGCACAACTTTGAAGGAGGCCCAGGAAATCCTGCGCCGGTATCGCATTGAAAAACTGCCGCTTGTAGATGATAAGATGCGTCTAAAGGGACTTATTACCATCAAGGATATCGAGAAGGCTGTGCGGTATCCTAACTCTGCAAGGGATAAGAGCGGGCGCCTGCTTTGCGGTGCAGCTATCGGAGCTACTGCAGATGTGCTTGACCGCGTGGCTGCCCTTATTGGATCACAGGTAGACCTGGTGGCCTTGGACTCTGCACACGGGCATAATGATGGCGTCATCAAGGCGGTCAGCAAGGTCAAGAAGGCTTACCCAGATCTACAGGTCGTGGCAGGTAATGTTGCCACAGCTGAAGCAGCCAAGGCACTGATAGATGCTGGGGCTGACTGCATAAAGGTCGGCATAGGGCCAGGCTCAATATGCACTACACGTGTGGTGGCAGGTATAGGCGTACCCCAGATAACAGCGGTATTTGATGCAGCCTGTGAGGCGGCTAAGCATGGTATATCGGTTATTGCGGACGGAGGCATTAAGTACAGCGGCGACATTGTCAAGGCTTTGGCGGCTGGGGCTAGCGCAGTTATGCTGGGCTCTATGGTGGCTGGATGCAAGGAAGCCCCGGGCGACTATGAGCTCTACCAGGGCAGGCAGTTTAAGGTCTACCGTGGCATGGGCAGTCTCGGCGCTATGGGCAAAGGCAGCAGCGACAGATATTTCCAGGGAGAGCAGAAAAAGTTCGTGCCCGAAGGAGTCGAGGGGCGCGTGCCCTATAAGGGCCCTCTGGCGGACACCATCTTCCAGTTGCTTGGCGGCCTGCGTTCAGGTATGGGATACACTGGCTGTGGTACCATTGAAGAGCTTCACGAGAAGGCTCAGTTTGTGCGTATCACTGGCGCGGGACTGAAGGAAAGCCATCCACATGACATCCAAATCACGAAAGAGGCCCCAAATTATTCCATTAACGTATAATTTCGCGGATTTTCCGTAAAAAGGTATTGACATTCTCTCTTCTATCCATTATAATAATTAGCGTCCCGTGTATCCGGGACGCATATATGGCGGTATAGCTCAGCTGGCTAGAGCATTCGGTTCATACCCGAAGTGTCGATGGTTCAAGTCCATTTACCGCTACCAAATGGCCCGGTGGTCAAGCGGCTAAGACACCGCCCTTTCACGGCGGTAACACGAGTTCGATTCTCGTCCGGGTCACCAA
>CANPBX010000069.1 GCA_947572385.1 uncultured Clostridia bacterium | reverse complement strand
AATGATATAATAAGCAGCGTCCCAATCATTATGAACCGGGACGCTGTCGTTTATGCTCATGTCGGTTTATTCAAACAGGACGTTCAGCTTGCTGTTCAGAATCAGATCGGCATAGGCAAGCGGGTCCTTGTAGATCAGATAGTTCAGCTCTGACCGCTGGAAGCGGTTATCGGCAACTTCGTTTTCAACGGCGGTGAAGTCAATGGAAATCTGGCTTCTATCGTCAAAAACCAATTCTACGCAGGCTGTGTCGATGTTGAATTGATAGGATATAAGTTTGCTCATGGTCATACCTCCAAGATGTTTTTTGAGGTGAATCAGGCGGTCAATTCCGGGTGATTATTGGCAGGAATCATACCGAAACCCGCTGCAAATCATTCAAAATAAGTCGTTGCGAACGGTTAGTACGTATAAAATAGCTGGCTACAAAACGGCTACAAAATTCGTAAGAAACCTATGTACAGCCCGAAATACGTGGATTATTTGGACAAAATGCGTATCGAGAGTGCATTTTATAACCCTAAATCAAAGCCCGAGACTTGAGTGGGAATAAACAAAAAGTTTTAGCAAGCCCAGTATTTATGCAGGTTTTCAGACTTTGAAAATATCGTTTGAACGTGATCATTCTTACTGTCAAGTGGTTTGTTAGTAGGGAATGATCTGCAAGAGATTTAGATGATTGTAAAAAATCCATATTAGAAACGCCCTTGGCTGTGTGTGGGAACTCATGGCTAAGGGCGTTTTTGTCGTGCTTGCCTGCTTGGGGCACTATATAGCAAAACTGCTAAGCCTAAAGAAACCATAAATTTATTATCTGAAAGGAGCAATCAGAATGATTTACAACAAATTCCAGGATTTAGAGCTTTCCGCCCTGGGCATGGGCGCCATGCGCCTGCCCACTATCGATGGAGATGACAGCAAAATTGACGCCTCCGCCACCCAGAAAATGGTGGACTACGCCATGGAGCAGGGCGTCAACTACTACGATACCGCCTGGGGCTACCACGACGGAAACTCCGAGCTGGTGATGGGCGAAGCACTGAAAAAGCACCCCCGGGAGAAGTTCTATCTGGCCACCACATTCCCCGGCTATGACCTCAATAATATGCCCAAGGTAAAGGAGATCTTCGAGAAGCAGCTGGAAAAATGTCAGGTGGATCATTTCGACTTCTACCTGTTCCACAACGTGTGCGAGATGAACATAGACGCATATTTAGACGACGAGAGGTACGGGATCTTCTCCTATCTCCTGGAGCAGAAAAAGAACGGCAGGATCAAGCACCTGGGCTTCTCCGCCCACGGCGGGTACGATGTCATCAAGCGCTTTTGGGAGGCATACGGCGAACATATGGAGTTCTGCCAGCTGCAATTAAACTATGTGGACTGGGAGCTGCAAAAGTGCAAGGAAAAGGTGGAACTTGTGAGTTCTTACAATATCCCCATCTGGGTCATGGAGCCGGTGCGTGGCGGCAAGCTGGCAAAGCTCCCCGAAGCTGATGAGCAGAAGCTTCAAGCCCTTCGTCCGGGTGAGAAAACCGTGGCCTGGGCTTTTCGGTTCTTGCAGAGCCTGCCACAGGTGGTGGTGACCCTCTCCGGTATGAGCAATTTTGAGCAGATGAAGGAGAACATTACTACTTATGCCGAAAACAAGCCCCTCAGTGAGACAGAAATGAAAACTATTCTCTCTATTGCGGACGGTATGCTCTCCGGCAAGCTGCCCTGTACCGCCTGCCGCTACTGCACCAGCCACTGCCCCAAGGGGCTGGATATCCCCGCCCTGCTGGAGCTCTATAACGAGCACAGCTTCACCGGCGGCGGGTTTATCGCGCCTATGGCGCTGAGCGCTCTGCCGGAGGAAAAGCAGCCCAGCGCTTGTGTCGGTTGCCGGAGCTGTGAGAAGGTCTGCCCACAGCAGATCAAGATCAGCGAGGCTATGGCGGACTTTACGGCGAAGCTGAATGGATAACTCCATAAAGAACTGCCTGGAGCTGATTTCGGCTGGCCTGCTGGCCCTGCTCACGCTGTCTCTCCCCTATGACGGCGCCTTCCCCCAGCATAAGCCCATGGGCACAGGTATCGGGGCCATGCCCGGGCGGGTGGTCTGGGCCTATGGCCCCAGCTCTGTGGAGTGGGACGGCAGCGGCTACTGGTGGGAACTCTCCCACTTTGACGAGCCTGCCATACAGAAGATGGTGGACGATAGCATCGCACAGCTTGGCGGCAAGGCTGACCCGCAAGAAGGCTGGCAGGCTCTGTTTGCCTATAAGAGCGAGGGCGGCTATAAAGCCGGGGAGAAAATCGCTATAAAGGCCAACATCAACAGCTCGGCGGTGATGGACGACGACACCTCCGGCGAGACTGCTATGAGTTATACAAACCCGGTGCTGCTCAAGGCCCTGTTGACCTCGCTGGTGAAATACGCGGGCGTGGCCCCTGGGGATATCACGGTGTACGACGTGTCCAGGCTGTTTCCCGACTATATGGTGGAGCTCTGCACTCAGGGGGAGTTAAACGGCGTGAGCTTTGTGGGCCGGAACAATGGCGTGGCCGACGAGAGCGCGCCTATTGTCTGGTCGCACGATTTCAGCGGGCGGGTGAACTATCTGCCCACCTGTGTGACAGAGGTCAGGTATGTGATAAACCTTGCAAATCTGAATGGACATAGCTATGGCATCACGCTGTGCGGCAAGAACCATTTCGGCAGCTTCATCAACGGCAACGCCCTGCGCCCGCCGGAGGGGGCCAACCTTCACCAGTGGCTCACCCGGGACGAGATGGGTATTTACAGCCCGCTTGTTGACCTGATGGCAAACGCCGACCTTGGCGGCAAGACTGTTCTCTATATGCTGGACGCGCTGATCTGCGCCCCCAGCGAGGGGGCCTCCATCACAAAGGAGAACTCCACTTGGCAGCAGGCTCCCTTTATTGGCGGCTTTACCGCCAGCGTGTTTGTCAGCCAGGACCCGGTTGCGATCGACAGCGTGGGCGCGGATTTTCTCAGCAATGAGCCGACGGTCACAAACTATAACCGGGCCGCCGCCAGCGTGAATAACGAGAATTACCTGCACGAGGCGGGATCGGTGAACAGCGCGCCCTCCGGGACAGCCTATACGGACAGCCGGGGGCATACCGTCACGAACCTGGGTGTGCATGAGCATTGGAACAACAGTGCAGAGAAGAAATATAGCCGCAACCTGGGGAGAGACGAGGGGATCGAGCTGGTTCGGATAGGTTAGGTACAGGAGAAGTAAGGAGTGTTTTATGTTTGCAAAGTTGTTCTCCCGCAGGCTCTGGAGCCGGGATTTTATATTGATCGTGCTGGTATGCACCATCGCGTCCTACACTAACAGCACCTTTATGACCCTTTTGCCGGTGTACGTGCTGGACTTGGGCGGTACCAACGCCATGACCGGCATGATGATGACCGGTTTGACGGTAGTGGGTATGTTCACCCGTATCATTGCGGCGCCACTGTTTGACCGGGTGGGACGCAAGAAAATGCTGGTGCTGGGCGCTGGCCTATACGCGGTAAACGCCCTGCTGTTCTGCTTTACAAAAGACTTGCAAATGCTTTTTGCGCTGCGGGTGCTCCAGGGCTTTACCCAGGGAGTGTTTTTTCCGGTGCCCCACATCATTGTGGCCGACATCTCCCCCGAGGATATGCTGGTAGACGCCATGGGCCTTTTCGGTGCGGCAAACGCCGTGGTCTTCGCAGTGGCCCCCACCATCGGCCTCGCTGTCTACAATGATCTAGGTCCGCAGGCTTTGTTTGTCTCCTCGGCGGTGACAGGGTTCCTTTCCTTCCTCTTCTCCCTGTTCATTAAAGAGCATTACCACCCTGCCCCTCACGCTCCGGCAGAGCAGGGCCGGAAAATAAAAAAGACCGGGTTCGACCGGGCGCTCCTGCTGCTGGTGCTGCTGCCCTCTCTCGTACACCTATTTTTGTACATCGGCAACAGCGCGGTCAGCAGCTTCCTCACCCCCTGCGGCCTGAGCAGGGGGCTGAAGCAGATCAGCCTGTACTTCCTTGTGAACAACATCGCCGTCATCGCGGCCCGCCTGACCGTGGGCAGGCTGATTGTGTACCTGTCCAAGAAAACCTGTATTCTGCTGGGCGTGCTGCTGTCGGCAGGGGGCACGGCGCTGATTGCCGTGGCCCACAATATGCCGCTTATGCTGCTGTCAGCGGTGCTCATGGGGCTGGGGCTTACGGCGGATGCCCAGCTTTTACAGGCCCAAGTAATGCTCACCACCCCCGGTGAGCACCGGGGCGTAGCCAGCACGGTGTTTACCTTTATGGGCGACATTGGCACCGGAGCGGGCGCGGCCCTATGGGGAGCGTTGTCTGCCGGGGCGGGATATACGGTCACATACCTTTTGGCGGGGGCTTCCACTTTGGCGGGATGTGTGTTTCATGAGATTTACTGGCGAAAGAAATAAGTATCTTTTGGTCCATTATGGATCCAAAATTCCCAATGGAGGTTTTCTATGGCGGTCAACATAAGAGATTGCCACGCAGGTAAATAATCCAGTCGTTTACAAAAGGAGGGAGCTGACTTCTGATGAATGTGTACATTGCCTTAGGTTCCTTCATGATACCGTCTCCTTTTAGCCGCCGTATCCTTTACGGTATTAGGGCCGTCGTAGGTTTTGATTGCCCTAAAATGGCATGATCTCCACTTGGAATGTGATAAACTATGTGATGTCATTCATTTGACTTTCCTCCTTGTTGTAATATAGTGCGGTTGCCTAGACCTCTTCTATCTTACTGCAAGGAGGGTTTTCTTTCATCTAAAGATTCCCCTCCCAGCGAAGCAGTGGGTTCTTTTTTGCTAGAGCTATAAAAGAACCCCCAGAACATCCCTGATTGGGATGCTCTGGGGGCTTCCCATCTGCTGTTTGATCGTTGTGGCCTCACACGGCACGTTACGCGCCCAACACGGGGGGATCGTCCTTCTCCTGGGGCTGGTGACGCCGTTACCCTCAGGCTGGGTCTCACAGGAGCTGACACCGGCTTGACGCTCGCCCTCATCCAGCGCCCTCTCCACCAGCCGGGTTACAAGATCCTTCTGCTTGACCTAATGACGCTTGAGATAGACTTTCAGCCGCCGATAGATTTCCTCAGGCATCTGAATGGCTATTGTTCTTGTGTTTTCCATAGTGCAGTCCTTCTATATTTTTAAGCTATCGCAGGACGTTCACCTTCTGCATTCAGGATCTTTGTAACCTTCATTCAGTCATTACAAGTCCCCATTTTCTCAATACCCTTGCGGAGCACCGTTATCTGTGCTAAAATATAATATGTCATTTATTCGGATAATGGAAAGGCATGGTAAACATGGAGGAATTGTTAGAACGTCTGCTGGAAGAATGCCGTCCTTATACCACCGCTGGCAAAACAGCGGACTATATTCCGGAGCTGGCGAAAAAAGACCCCAGCGCCCTGGGGGTCTACGTTATTGGCAGCGAAGGAAAACACAGCTGGGCCGGGGACTGCCGCCAGCCCTTTACCTTGCAGAGCATGGTGAAACCGATCTTGCTGCTGCAGGCCCTGCTGGACAACGGGGCCTGTGCGATCCAGAACAAGGTGGGCGTGGAGGCCACCGGCAAGCCCTTTGACGCCATCAACGCCGGGGAG
>CANPBX010000068.1 GCA_947572385.1 uncultured Clostridia bacterium | reverse complement strand
TACTCCTCCAGATAGTGGTAGATGGTGGGCACATCGTGGCCCAGCTCGTCCAGCTTACACACGTTGTCGTGTATGGAGTGGAAATCGAAGTGAGTGGTTATATTAGGGGAGTCCTGCTTATTGGCCGGGTGCTGTATTGGGCAGAAATCGTAGACCTCCATGCCTCTGGGGATCACTATCATGCCGCCTGGATGCTGGCCTGTGGTGCGTTTCACGCCGGTACAGCCCAGGGCCAGCCGCTTCTCTTCGGCCTTATGCAGTGTGCGGTCCCGCTTTTCAGAATAGCTCTTTACATAGCCGTAGGCTGTTTTCTCCTGCACGCCGGATATGGTCCCCGCTTTAAACACGTTGTCCCTGCCGAATAGCTCCTCTGTATAGCGGTGGGAGCTGCTCTGCTGCTCGCCGGAGAAGTTCAGATCAATATCCGGCACCTTATCACCATCAAAGCCCAGGAAAGTCTCAAAGGGTATGGTATGTCCGTCACGGTCCATGGGCTCGCCGCAGACCGGGCAGTTTTTAGGCGGCAGGTCAAAGCCCGAGTCATAGCTGCCGTCGGTTATGAACTCGCTGTGCTTGCATTTTGGACAGATATAGTGGGGCTCAAGCGGGTTTACCTCTGAGATACCGGACATACTGGCAACAAAGGACGAGCCGACCGAGCCTCTGGAGCCCACCAAGTATCCATGTGCCTCGCTGTCAGCCACGAGCTTCTGGGCAGTCATATACAGCACCGAGAAACCGTGCTTGATTATTGAACCCAGCTCCTTATTGAGCCGTGCTTCAACTATCTCGGGCAAGGGGTCTCCATAGCGTTCCTTCGCCCTGGTCCAGGTGATATCAACCAGCTGCTCCTGAGCTCCCTCAATCAAGGGAGGGAAGTTGCCCATGGGCACCGGCCTGATACTGTCGCACATATCTGCAATTAAGTTTGGATTAGTAACTACCACCTCGAAAGCCTTTTCTTTGCCCAGATACTCAAACTCCTTCAGCATCTCGGCTGTGGTGCGCAGATATAGAGGCGCCTGCTGGTCTCCGTCGTCAAAATCCTTCATAATGACCCGGCGGTAGTCAGCGTCCTTAGGGTCCTTGAAATGCACGTCCCCGGTGGCTACCACTGGCTTCTTCAGCTTCTCGCCTATCTTTATCACCGTGCGGTTATACTCCCTAAGGCCCGCCTCGTCCGTATCGCCGTTTCTCACCATAAACATATTATTGCCAATAGGCTGTATCTCCAGATAGTCGTAGAACTCGGCTATCCTGCACAGCTCATCAAAGCTCTCCCCATTGACTATGGCCCTAAACAGCTCCCCGGCCTCACATGCACTGCCAATTATAAGTCCCTCCCGGTACTGGTCCAACAGGCTCTTTGGTATACGCGGACGGCGGTTGAAATAGTCAAGGTGTCCGGCTGAAATTAGCCTATATAGGTTTTTGAGCCCGGTGTTATTCTTCACAAGGATTATCTGATGGTATGGGCGCAGCTTTTTATGGTCGCCGCCCACCAGCGCGCGGTTTATGTCTGCAACAGTGATGGCTCCCTGGTCCTCTGTGAGCCTGCTTTTTAGAGCAGCAAATATCTCCCCCAGCATTGCCGCGTCGTCGTCGGCACGGTGGTGGTTAAAGCCACCCAGCTTCAAGTATTTTGCCACAGTGTCCAGCTTGCAGTCCTTTATGTCCTTCAAAAGTGAGCGGCACATAGGCACTGTGTCTATGTATGGGCAGTTGACTTCCATATTATGGCGCTGCCCCGCAGCCCTCAGAAAGCTCATGTCAAAACCCGCGTTATGCGCCACCAGCACAGGGTCCTCTCCGCAGAACTCAAAAAACATCGTCAGCGCCGTTTGCTCATCCGGCGCGTTCTTTACCATTTCGTCAGTAATTCCTGTAAGCTCTGTTATCTTAGGCGGAATTGGCTTCTCTGGGTTTACGAATGTGTCGAAACGGTCCTGGATCTTCCCATTTTTCATCCGCACCGCGCCTATCTCGGTGATACGTTCCTTTCTCGCTGAAAGGCCGGTGGTCTCCAAGTCAAAGCAGATAAACTCTCCGTCCAGATTTCTGGCACACTCTCCCACAGTGGCAGGGACCAGGTCGTTGATAAAATATGCCTCGGTGCCGTAAATGACCTTAAAGTCCGGGTCCTCTTTATTTATGGCCGCCTGGGCATTCATTGCGTCCGGGAAGGCCTGGGCCACGCCGTGGTCTGTGACGGCGACTGCGTGGTGCCCCCACTTATATGCCTGTTGTATCAGGTCGGCGGCAGGGGTGATCCCATCCATCTCAGACATATTTGTGTGCATATGCAGCTCCACGCGCTTTTTGTCAGCAGGGGCGTTGTCCACTATCTCCACCTGGTCTACTGTAGCTATGGCTTTTGGGCGCAGCACGTTCTCCCGGTCGTATTTATCATACTCAAGGCTGCCCCGCACAAGTATGGACCGCCCCTTTTTCAGGTTGTCCAACTCCTTGCACTGGCTTGAGTCCTGTATGACCTTTAGAGTTGTGGAGCCGCTATAGTCAGTTATGTCTATGGAATATATCTTCTTGCTCTTGTCCCTGGTCTCCTTGCTCTCGATATCAAATATCTCTCCCCATACAATGGCAGTCCCCAGGTCCAGAGTCAAGCTGCTCAGAGGCACCGGCCTGCCCTTTGGCACCTGTCCCAGCAACGGCCTGGCTGTCTCCGGGATTATCTGCGGCAGAAGGCTGTCGCCCTCGCGTACCTCTACCTTACGCTTGGCTGTCTCCCGAGCCATGGACTCCTCATAGGCCTCTATCTCCCGGACTACAGCTTCCCTCTGGAGCTTCTCCTCCTGATGGTGCACCTGCTCAAGAAGCGAACCGTCCCCCTCTTTCACTGTGAGCTTCCCTGCAAACTCCACGGTGCATTCAATGCCAAACCATTCCTCGATCAGCCCCGCAAGCTTCTCAGCGGTGCCCCTTGCTGTGAGCAGCTCGTAACCGCCGTGGGCCAGGGTAACGGTGAGCTTCCCCTCATGAAATACCGCCTGAGCCCCGCGCAGGCTGCCGTTTAATGAGGCGTCCTTTTCTTTCAGCGCCGCGGCAAAGGAATCGAGCAACTTCGGGTCGAAAACTTCTGCCGGAAAGCGGGGCCGCACCGACACCCTCCTCAGTTTTTCCCCCGCTACCTGAGTACCAAAGCGCTGAAGCTCCTTATATTCCACGGCCTCCTGAAACCTGGCGGTCAGCCGCACAGAGCGGTCCTTCCGGCAGAGGTCAATAGCCTCTATAACCCCATCTAAAAGCGGCCGGGGAAAAGCTACGCCGTTTATCTCCTTTTGAAAAAATGCCCCTATGCTGCTCAAGCTCTTTCCTCCTTATGGCTCAATCCCTGATGTATGACAGATCTCCGATCCGTAAAATCCTGTGCTCCCAGCCCCTATATAAGTCGAACTCGCCTATGGCCCCAGCCTTGCCAAAGATACCGCAAGTGTTCATGACCTCCGGCGGCAGACCCAGCCATACTATGTTCCACACGCCAAGTGCCCCGCCGTGGGAGACAAGCATGACTGTATCCTCAGGCCGCTCCTGTACCTCCCGGCAGAAGTTGAGAAGGCGCTCATACATCTCCCTCTTGGTCTCAGCGCCGGGCATAGGGCGTTCGTCGACCATATCGCCAAAATTATCACAATGCTCACGATACCACTCCTTGCTCTTTCCAATGGCCAGCGGTCCAAAATTTCTCTCCCTAAGCTCCTGGCGGTACTCCACCTCGATCCCAAGCTTTTTAGCCAACGGCGCGGCTGTTTGACTGGTTCTTTTCAGATCTGAGGAGTACAGCTTTACCGACTGTCCCTCAAGTTCAGCGCCAAGCCGTTCGCCTATTTTCCGTGCCTGCTCCCTGCCAAGCGCTGTCAGCTCCCAGTCGTTCCAGCCGCCCATCATTCCGTTTATATGCTGCTCCGACTGGCAGTGCTGGATAGTGATCATACGCTTCATGGCATATTCTCCTTCATAAATGTCTCAATAAGCCTGTTTACTTCACCCGGTACGTCTGTATTCGAGTTATGCCCAGCCCCCTTGAGCCAGACGAGCGGGAAGCCTGTGCGTTTTGTCCACTGCCTATTATAACGCTTTGAGGAGCCCGCGCCGTCCTTTTCACCGCAGAGCAGCAGCACCGGGCAGTCCGGCTCCCAATTTCCGTGGGCCTGGACCGCAATGCTAAGCAGCCTGTATCCATGGTCGGCAAGCTTGCAGTATTCTTTGGGCGTGTATTCCCTCATAGCGCGCTCCATCAGCCCCCGCCCATACTCTGACTGGGCCGTGCCTGTGCTGCCAAGCTTCACCAGCAGTCCCCAGGGAATGCAGCGGTACATCCAATAGGCATGCTTTAAGAGCGCCAGCTCCCAGCCGGAAAAGTATCTGCGGCTCAGCGGCGCGGAGTCGATGGACACAAAGCCTTGCACCGTGCCGGGAAAGCGCTTTATGTATGCCTGAGCGATATATCCACCCATGGACTGCCCCGCCAGAAAGGGTCTGTCTATGCCCTCCCTCTGGAAAATATCATGGAGATATGCAGTCAGCTCGTCCATGTAAAATTCCAGCTTAAATGGCCGTGAACCGCCGTGAGCGGGGGCATCCCACACGAAGCAGTTGTATCTGCCCTCAAAATACTCGATCTGCTTGTCAAAAAGGTGGTGGTCTGCCGTAAGCCCCGGCAGGAATGCAAGCCAGGGCCTGTCCCCGCTTGATCTGCCTATCCTGTAGTGTATGTCTCCCAGTTTTGTGTGAAATATTTTCTCTGTCATTTAGAGCCTCTCTATCTCCAGAAGAAGCTCCTCCAGAAGCCTGTCCTCTGGCACCTTGCGCAGAATTTCCCCCTTGCTGAATATCAACCCTTCACCCTTGCCGCCGGCAACGCCCACATCGGCCTCTCTGGCCTCACCCGGCCCGTTGACTGCACAGCCCATCACTGCCACCGTGAGATCCTTTTCACAGGCCGAGAGCGCCTGTTCTACGCGGTTTGCCAGGGGTATCAGGTCAATGCGCGTGCGCCCGCAGGTTGGGCAGGCTATCAGCTTCACGCCTCCCCGCAGCCCCAGGGCCCTTAGGATATCTATACCTGTATGCACCTCCTCCACCGGGTCAGCCGCCAAGGATACCCGCAGGGTATCTCCTATCCCCTGCTGCAAGAGGCTCCCAATTCCTATTACAGACTTGACCGTCCCCATACGTGCGGTGCCCGCATGGGTAATGCCCAGGTGCAGCGGGTAGTTGCAGCGGCTCGAGGCCTGTTGATAGGCTTGAACGGCAAAATCGACCGATGAGGCTTTCATGGACAGCACAATGTCTGCAAAATCAAATTTTTCCAGTAAAGAGGCGTGATAGAGCGCGCTCTCACACAGTGCTTCAGGGGTGGGGTGTCCGTATTTCGCCAGGATATGCTTCTCCAGCGAGCCGTCATTCACGCCAATACGTATGGGTATGCTTTTCTGCCGGCAGGCGTCCGCCACGGCCTTTATACGGCTGTCGTCACCGATATTGCCTGGGTTTATGCGGATCTTGTCTATTCCAGCAGCCGCAGACTCCAAAGCCAGCTTATAGTCGAAGTGTATATCAGCCACCACAGGAATATTTACCGCCTGCTTTATGGCGGGTATCAGCTCATGCACCGCCGCCATGTCGGGTATGGCAATGCGCAGTATCTGGCATCCCGCCTTTTCCAGCGCCTTTGCCTGGGCCACGCTGCCGGGAATGTCTGTTGAACGTGTGCTAAGCATTGACTGTACCGATATGGGTGCTCCCCCGCCTATAAGTACGTTCCCCGCCTTGACCTGCCGCGTCTGCTTTCTGTTCATATTATACTTCCTTTCCGCAAACTGCAAATATAAGGCCCCACCCCTAAGGGCGAGACCTTGCTATGCCAAGTTTATTATCCTATCCCGTTACAATGCGCCATATATCATGGAAAGTGATGAGCACCATCAGGCCTATAAGCAGCATAAAGCCTGCCGCATGAACATATCCTTCGTATTTCGCAGGCACCGGCCTGCGGGTCACTCCCTCCCATATAAGGAACAGCAGCCGTCCGCCGTCCAGCGCAGGCAGTGGCAACAGGTTGATAATGCCCAGATTTACGGTTATCATTATCATCATGAACACTATATTGCTCACTGCCTGATCGAAGCCCTGGCTCAGCCCCGCTCCCGCCGCCTGGGAAATGGCCTGGGCGGTGCCAACCGGCCCAGCTATCTCATTGAGCCCAAACCTGCCGGTGAGCAGTCCCTTAAGGCTCTCCACCACCATGCGGGCCATGGAAAAGGTGTCAGTAACAGCCCTGCGCAACACGCCGGAAAAACTGCGCGGCTCCGGCATCACATAGAAATCCAAGGTAGGCGCCTCGCTGCCGTCCTCCAGCACCTGGGTGCGCATGGCAAACTCATTGAGCTCTACACGCACTCCGCCACGCTCCACAGTCATATGCACCGCCTTAGGGTCAGCGAGAGCCATGGCGAATGACAGATCCCGGTCAGTATAGACCGCATAGCCGTTTATCTCCACGATCCTGTCGCCGGCCCGTGCCCCTGCGGCTTCTGTCGCCGAGTTCTCCGTACACTT
>CANPBX010000067.1 GCA_947572385.1 uncultured Clostridia bacterium | reverse complement strand
GGTTCCAGCAGTTTTTGCGCATAACAAATGTCATTGCGGTTTCCTGGCGACAGCATAAGCCGCAATGGGTCTCCCAGCACATATAATAATACTGCGTGGACTTTTGTGGTCGATCCTCCCTGGTTGCGTCCCAACTCTTCTTGGCCCTCTTTTTAGCGACGTTTTCATGCTGGTGGACTTTGACCGTTATGCTGTCCAGCATCAGAGTCGTCTTATCCACAATGTCCTGGGCAATCAATTCCTCAAAAATGTGCTCCCAAACTCTTTGCTGGATCCATCGCCGGAACCGGGTATACACGCTTTTCCACGGGCCATACCGCTCCGGCAGGTCCCGCCATGGGATACCTGTATTCAGCCAGTACAATATCCCATTGAGCATCATCCTAGCGTTTTTTCCCGGCCTTCCTCCATGCTTTGGCTGGCTACAACAGGTCTTTTACTTTTTCCACTGTTCCTATGTCATTTCATGTCGTTTCTTTCTTCTTTACCACGGTGCCCTTCTTGCGACCTCAATAACAAATACAAAAGGAAGCCCCGCCGTGATCCGTAGAAATTACGGCGGGGTTCACATCTGAACAACTCCAATTCCGTGGCAGGAGCAGAAAGAGCAGAGCTATTGAAGCGCTGTTTGGGAGTGAGTGTGAAAAAAACATTAACGGATATACAACGACCAGTTCTTCGCATCGTTGAGCCGGTTGCGTTTCCAAAACACACACCTAAAAAGATTTCAATATGATTTTATGCTTAAATTCCCAGCACATCCCTAAGGTATATGCGCGACACCTCAGCAGAGTGGAAGTTGCACACCTCGGGCTGGTCCAGTTCTACGCAGAGTACGCCGTCATAGCCGGCTTCCTCAAGAGCTGCCTTGACCGCCGGGAAGTCCACTGTACCGTGGCCCAGTGCGCGGAAGGAGGCCATCTTCGCCCGGCCCTCGGCCTTTTTGAGAGCGTAGGTGTCAACATCCTTCAGGTGCATGTAGGCGATACGGCTGCCATACTGCCTTATAAGCTTGGCTGGGTCCATACCTGCCAGAGTGGTATGGGCAGTATCGAAGCAGAAGGAAACATACTTGGGATCAGTATGGGTGGCAAAGTAATCAATGTCGTCCTGGGAGAACACACAGGTACCGTAGTGGGGATGGAAGCAGACGGTAACACCCTTGCCCTTGGCATACTCGCCCAGGCGGTTTACTATCTCGCATATTTTGTCTATCATCTCGGGACTGGTGGGCCGCTCAAACGGCTCCTCGCCGAAGCCGCCGTGCTGGCAGTTGTACCACTTGCCGCCAATCTCCGAGAGGAAGTCCACCTGCTCCATAGCCCGCTGAAGGGAGCCCTCTATGTCAAAGTCAAAGTGACCGTAGAGGTTTACAAGCTCCACGCCGCAGCTGTCAGCAAGTTTTTTAAGCTCACTGGGGTCATCTTTATAGTAGTCGCGGATGAATGCAAAGTTCTCAACAGTATCGTACCCTAAGAACTTGCACTCCTTGAAGCTCTGCTCAAGCTGTTTTTTTGCGGTCTCCTGGTCACCGTGTATCCAGGTCCAGCCGGTATATGCTGCTTTCATTATAGTATCCTCCTAATTAGTTAGTCGTCTAAAATGCCGTTCATGATTTTCAGCGGGTCGTTTATCATGGGCGCGGTGCGCTCATAGCTGGTGGTGATGGGTACATAGGCCTTCTGTTCTCCGGACTTTGAGAAGGCGGTCATTATCTCTAGCACGTGGCGCTGCTGCTGGTAGTTGGCCCTATGGCCACGACCGGTGCGCAGGGCCTTGCACATGTCGGCAAGGCCGAGAGCGCGGCTGTTTACCGGATAGTCGTACATTAGAGGCATCTCTCTCCAGCCGGCATAGAAGTCAGGCACACCATGGCGGATGAGTCCGGGGTCAGTTTTAGGGGCCGCCGCAAAATCCTCGGGACGCAGGAGCAGTACCGGGCCGCCGAAGGTATTGGGGTCAGGGACCATCATGCTGCCCCTTGTGCCGTACACCTCAAACCGGGACTGGGCGGTGTAGTGTACGTCGAAGGTCGTGAAGACCTGGGCTATGGCGCCGCTTGAAAACTCGATATTGCCGGAAAGCCATGTATCTACGTCCACATCAACGATCTCACCTCTATGAGGTTCTGATGTTATGAGACGCTGAGCAAAGGAGCGCTTTGCCATGCCCATCAGGCCCTTGGCCTCACCCAGCAGCTGCACAAGGGCGGTGATATAGTACGGCCCCATGTCCAGCATAGGCCCTGCACCCCGCTTATAGTAGAACTCCGGGTCCGGGTGCCAGGTCTCGTGTCCGTGGCAGACCATGGCACAGCTGGCTCCGACCACGTCGCCTATGCACCCATCGTCTATAAGCCTGCGGGCCGTCTGGATCCCGGCGCCCATAAACGTATCCGGAGCTCCGCCAAGCCGAAGGTTTTTCTCCTCCGCAAGAGCTATCAGCTTGTTAGCCTCGTCCATGTCAACTCCCAGGGGCTTTTCGCTGTACACATGCTTGCCGTGTAATAGGGCCTGCTTTGTCACCTCAAAGTGCTCGTAAGGGCGGGTCAAGTTTAGCACGACCTCCACCTCTGGGTCATTGAAGGCCTCATACATGTCCTTGTAGATCTTCGGCACGCGAACCTCCCTTTCAGGAAGCCGCGGGTCATTTTCGATCTCGCCCTTCACATAGGCCGCACCCTTCTCAGCACGCTCAGGTATCAGGTCGCATACCCCTACAAGCGCAAGCTCACGAAAGGTGTGGGTGATATTCTGCAAATATATCCCGCTGATGGCCCCCACGCCTATCATGGCGATTTTTACAGGTTTTTTGTCCATAATCGGTCTCCTTTCTGCCAAAACGGCATAAATTCCAGATCTTTGCCAATTATAGCATAGGAGCCCGCATAAAACAAGACTGAGTACTGTCGATATGTTGGGAAAGTTGTACTTGACAATATTTGCATGGCCTGGTATAATACACCTACGATCGAAATACCCATGAGGGAGTAGTAAGCGCGCTTTGCGTGGCAAGTCAACATACCCGGCAGTCTGCCTGGCTTGTCTTAAATAACGAGACTCATGTATGGCTGAAGGCTGTACATGCGCAAATTTGTCTTCTTGGGCTCACGTATGGCTTTTGGGCTGTACGTGGGTCTTTTCGTTTGAAATTATACGGATGAGAGGGAAAAGAAATGGAACTGGCACTGGTGATCTTTCTGTTTTTGGTAGGTATCGTTTTCATTGTCAAGGGCGGCGACTACTTTGTTGACGCGGCTTCCTGGATAGCGGAGGTCAGCGGTATCCCGAAGCTTATAATCGGGGCAACTATTGTCAGCCTTGCAACGACGCTTCCGGAGATGCTTGTCTCTGTAATGGCTGCGGCACAGGGTAAGGTGGACATGGCTATCGGCAACGCTGTTGGCAGCGTTACGGCAAATATCGGGCTTATCATGGCGATATCGGTGCTCTGTATACCCGGTATGGCAAAGCGCAGGGACTATCTCAGAAAGTCTGTACTCATGCTGGCAGCGGCTATGCTGGTGGTACTGTCCGGGCTCCTGGGGCAGATGGGGATCGCCATAGCTATTGTAATGATAGTAATATTCGCTATATTTATGGGTGACAACATCCTGCAGGCCAAGAGCTCCATGACTACACGCACGGACAGCACCAGGGAGATAGAGCGGCCCAAGCCGGGGCGCAGGGAGATAATTATAAATATCATCAAGTTTGCGGTGGGCACTATCGGTATTGTCTGGGGCGCTGACCTGCTGGTGGACAACGGAAGCGAGCTGGCACGCTTCATCGGAATATCCGAGCGGATCATCGGCGTTACAGTGATAGCTGTGGGTACATCGCTGCCTGAGCTAATCACCACCATAACGGCAATAGTCAAAAAGGAGTCGTCACTGTCGGTGGGCAATATTCTTGGGGCGAATATCATTGACCTGACGCTGATCCTTCCTGTCAGCGCGCTGGTCTCAGGTCAGGCTCTGCCGATCGCCTCGGCATCTGCTGTGCTGGACCTGCCAGCCAGCCTGCTGGTGGGAGGGGTGGCGTTGATACCGACAATGTTTACCCAGAAGTTTACAAGGGTACAGGGAGTGCTGCTGCTGAGTATTTATATAGTTTATATGGTACTGACCTGCGTTGTGATGGGCGTGTAGAAATTTTTAGAAAAATATTTTTTTAGGGCGCATGGAAATGCCTGGGCCAAACGTATTGTAGTTGAAGCCGGTAAACGGCAGAACTAATTTAGGAGGGACATTAAAATGAAAAAACTTTTAGCAGGACTTGTTACAGCGGCGCTAGCGCTGAGCCTTATGACCGTCAGTGCGTCGGCGCATCACCACGGCGCTGCACTGGATCTGGTGTGCGGCGGCCTGCATACTGGGCACATGAAGCCCACCTGTATTGGTAAGTGGGGCGGCGGGCACTACTGCTGGGACGACCACTACTGCGTGGACACCGATAACGACGGTATATGCGATAACTATGGTCATGAGCACTGCCCCGGCAACGGAGCCTGCGGCAACTATGCACAGAACGGCGGCTATGTTGACGCCGACAACAATGGCATATGTGATAACTATGACCCGGAGTATTGTCCTGGCAATGGCGCAGGGTCCGGAAATGATACAGTAGCCGGAAGCGGTGCAGGCAACGGCAACGGGTATCGTGGCGGACATCACTCCGGAGGTGGGCGCGGACACGGCAGGCACCACGGCTGATATTTGACATATGCGCAGCGAGCAGGAGACGGCCCGGGCAATGGACCGGTACGCGGATATGGTGCGCAGGTTATGCCTGATACATGTTAAAAACCTGGCCGACTCTGAGGACGTGTTTCAGACAGTTTTTGTGAAATACGTCCTCAGCTCTGCTGTGTTTGAAAATGAAGAGCACGAAAAGGCGTGGTTCATCCGCGTGACAATAAACGCCTGCAGGGACCTGCTGCGGAGCTTTTTCCGAAGCCGGACAGTCCCCCTAGAGGAACTTATTGACCTGCCCGCCGAGGAATCCGATACAAAAGAAGTGCTTGAGGCGGTTTTGAAATTGCCTGAAAAGTATAGGGACGTGGTATACTTACATTACTTTGAGGGCTATACAGCCTTGGAGATAGGCCAGCTAACGAAGAAAAATGTAAACACGGTATATTCACTTCTGACACGCTCAAAGAAGCTGCTGCGGGAGAAGCTGGGAGGTGACGAGGATGCGTAATAGGATTCAGAGTGCTTTCGCTGGAGTCCATGCTGAGGCCGCACTGAAGGAGAGGACCATTGAGATGATATACGCCCCTGCAAAGCGGCGCAGAAGGGCAGATCCACTTATATGGGCGGTGGCATGTTTGGTGCTGCTTCTGGGCCTTGGGAGCGGGCTGTTTTTCATTCCGGTATCAGCTATAGGCATAGAGATAAACCCAGCTTTGAGGCTGAAAATAAACTGTTTTGATATAGTTGTTGGCGTTGAGGCGATAAATAAGGATGGAAAGCGTATAATCGAGGAAACTGATTTGATGTTTTCCGAGTATTCTAAGGCAATTGATACGCTTCTCGCCGACCCGCGAATGCAGGAGTATTTTGCGCAGGGGAAGGATATGGAGATATACGTGGAGTGCGACGACGAGCAGCGCTGCAAGCAAATGTTGAAGAGGGTAGAGGGCTGCGTGGGCAATGAGGGAAATGTGGCCTGCCACGCTGGAAGCGGCACCGGCCACGGGCACTCAGCCGGGAAGCAGTCTGGCGGGCAGCACTGCAAGCACCATAGGCATAGGGGCGGCAGTGAGGGATAGGAGAGAAAAAGAGCAGTCAGGAGCCCTGTTTGAGGGCTTGCAGATAGGGACAATACGCAGGAGTCAGGCCACACCAACGTTATGTGAAATGTGGCAAGTAGCATAGGGGCATATCCTCATAAAAGATCCCCCCCGGCGGAGCCGGGGGGATCTTTGGCTGAAATCTGTAGTAAACCGCATGACTAAAGAATAATAGCCACAGACAGGCCCAAAATTCAGAATAGCCTAGATGGTGTCTACACAAGTAGATAATGTGTGATATAAGGGAAGCAAACAAAAAAGAAAGCAGATGGGCAAGAAATGGAAGCTTCCTGTCCAGCACCTGCTCTTTATACAGGCAGACAGGGGACGGAAAATCGAAAGAGGAACTGGACCTGCGGGCGCGAAGGCTTATGGAGAAGCTGGGGATCACCGGGCTGTAGAGCTGGAAGATAACCCCGGTGTCAGGGGGCCAGCGTCAATGGGCATGTATCTGCCGGAGCGTGATGAACGAGCCGGAAACGCTGTTTGCCGACGAGCCTGCTTAAGCTCTGGACAAAAGCGCGGCATGGGAGATCATGGAGGAACTGGTCAAGCTGAACAGTGAGGGGGCCGCGTTTTTGCTGGTGCCCCATGACAGCAGGGTCGCCAGCGGCGGTGACAGGATCATATGCCTGCTGGACGGACAAATTTCTGCGGAGCTGGAGATGGGGGTAGATGGCGATAGCAATTCAAGGGCCCTGTCTAAATGACAGAGCCCTTGAAGCGTAAGCCGGTTGTAGGGATCAAGTCTACAGAGCATATCCGCATAGTGCTCCCAGTCCTTCAGTGTTTTGGCGCGGAGCAGGTCGTACTCATTGGCAAGGCTCCACCAGACATTGCGGTAGACGGCAAACCGGGCAATAACATATTTCCAGTACAGGTCGTCCTGCTCTCTGGTCATGGCGGAAAATCCCCAGCGGTCATATGGGTGCATAACGATAATGTCCGCCTCGATCCCACGCTTCTGCAGATCGAGGATCGCCCGCTCTACACGGCGAAAATGCTCGGGATTGAACCGGGTAAAATCCCAGCTGTTCCCGGAAAAATCTGCTTCATAGGTGAAGGTTTCCTCGCAGAGCCCGGAATTGTCCACCGGCGTGCCCTCGTATGGGAAGGTCTCCGGATCTTTGAAATTGTGGATATAGTGCTTTGGGAATATACAGAACCGCATTTTGTTAAAATAACCCTTATCAAGCTCCTTCAGGGTCTTTTCATAAACTTCGTCAGGCTGATGTTCCCACACATAACAGGTGGTGCCCACAGAATAGTAGGGTGTGGCGTCCTCATAGGCAAAGTGGCAGCCGTTCACCACATGGACCGGGCCGTGGTTTCCTTCTCTGGGCGGCGTTACAGTAAAGCTGCCTGAGGTTTTGGCCTCCGGGAAATTCCCTGTGGTCTCGTAGGTGTATTCCTCCTCAAAGCTGGGCATAAAGCGCAGCTTATACACTCCATCGCCGTCATAAAAGCCCGTGACATGCTTTTCTTCATTTTTACTCCGGAATATTCCGGAAAGCTCCCGCTCTGTAAAGGGATCGCCGTCTCTCGGTCCTGCGATCACGACCTCAAATACAGACCAGCGTTCTACTCTGTTGGTTGACATAACACTTTCCTCCTTATAATAACAGGCTCACAGCCTGTTTCCATCCGCTATATTTCTTCTCCCGCCAGGCCAAATCTCTTTGGGGAAGAAAACTGGCGCGGGCCTGTTTTTCCAGTATTTCCCAGTCATACAGGCCGCAGGCAATTCCCGCGCAATATGCTGCGCCTATGCCGGACAGTTCTTCGCGTTCTAAAACAGCCACAGGGCGGCCTAGCAAATCGCTTTGAAACTGCATTAGGAATTTGTCCAGGGTAGGCCCGCCGTCTGCCCGCAGCTCATTAAGCCTTATACCGGAGCCCCTTTCTATGGCAAAAGCCACGTCTGCGATCTGATAGGCAATGCTCTCCTCTGCGGCCTTGACGATTTCAGCACGGCCGGTCCCACGTCCCATGCCACAAAGAATGGCCCTTGATTCAGATCTCCAGTAAGGCGCCCCCAGGCCGGTAAAGGCCGGAACCAGATAGGCGCCGTCGTTGGGGTCTGCGCCGGAGGCAACTTCTCCGGCTTCTTTCGAGGAACCCAGCAGCTTTACATCGTCCACCAGCCATTTGATCA
>CANPBX010000066.1 GCA_947572385.1 uncultured Clostridia bacterium | reverse complement strand
TAGTGTCCGCTCCGGTACCCCTGCCGGGCCTCGCTGCGCTCGTACCGTGCCGCCTGTGTCAGCTTCTCCGCCTCCTGCTCCAGCAGCTCGTTCAGCGTCTCTTCCACGCTTCCTCGCACAAGTTCTTTCAACTGCTCCTTGATTACTTCCTCGTTTAGCTGTACAATCTTCTCGGACATGGTTTGTTCTCTCCTTTTTGAATGGTGTGTCACGACTTCATTCTACCAGAGACTGCAAACCTTGTCCCTTTTATTTGCGCACTTTATTGTACCTTATCATCGGCAGAGCACTTTCTCCGTCTGGCTCAGGCAAACAATAATGGCATATAAATGGATTTAGAAATTCGGCGATCTCAGAGATCTCGTCATTGGATGAAAGCACATTCCAACGGGGCGCATACTCTTTTGGGCTGTTTATTTTATTCTCATATATCTGCCCCACATCGAAATTGAAACACCTACCGGACATAATGGAGCCTCAAGTCTTTCCATTATGGACCTTACCTTCGATGCCAGGAAAAGGATTATAGCGATTGTGAGAATTGAACGTACACTTATAATCGTTTTATTTTTCATTTAAGTTTTGAAAACAAATAATATTTTTATGAGATGGTTGTGGGTTGTATGACACTATATTGGCTATACTTTATCACGCTTATGCCAGCTTTCAGTGCTCCTGCTACGCACCGGCGGGCTTTTTTGCCCTTTATGTGCGGCATATCAGCCTAACCTCTCAAACAGTTTATCAAAGTAACTGGTATCGCAGTAGTACCAAGCGTTCCGAATAAAAACGCTGTCATCTCTATAGAATGATACTACAATTCCTTCGTCGTACTTTGTTCGGTGTCGATACTTCGGCTTCCTAAATATTCTTATTGATTTAGAATGGCCCCCTGCCGGCACACGGTCCTTTTCCTCCCGAAATTCCGGTTTCCAGAAGGTATACCGAAAGGAATTTAATAATTTTGTTACTTCTTTCAGCTCCTCCTGAGATTTGTAGAAATACCAGTCGGGCGCACCTGTTCCCAAGCTTACGGAGATTGACTCAATGTCTTCGGGGTTTAAATCGAACAGCTTTCTGCTCAGCGGCTTGTAGGTAAGGAGGGAGGAATCTATGCGGGGCTGTATGAAGCGGCTGTAGATTATGGTTATTGCCGGTATGGAAACTAGCAGTAAGACTAAAACTACCGATATAACTAGAAGCTTTTTCTTTTTCATCCGGAATACCTCCCTATATACCTAGGTTCTGCTGATTTCGTATAAAGTGCGCTGGTTTCCAGTAGATTTACATGAAGATATCTATCACTTGTTGTATTAGTTACACCATTGTCTAACCGTTCAACTCATAGCTATAAATGAATTCCCGCAAACGGTCGAAATATTTCCGGTCTCCATAGTACCAGCAGTCCCCTACCAATATCCGATCTTTCACTATGTAAAATTTCTCCCAGTTCTTCATTCCAAAATACTCCTCCTATCTATCTCCACTCAAACAGCCCTACAAAACTTTGCTCTCACGGTTTATTTGGGGCAATGACGATAGACAGCGCCGGGTGATACGGCGCTGCCTTTTCGCATTTTTCAGCGTGCCGGACTAGCTCGACGGCTCAGTATGCCTGGCCTACTCACCATACAACATAGTGAGAACAGCTTTTTGCGCCAGCCCTAATGTCCATTCAACTCCTCTTACATACACCCAATACTCACCGCCCGACTGGATACTCTCCACCAGGGGCTGCAGTGACTCCTCCTTACTGGTATACCACACTCCATCCGCAAGAATACTGTCCGTGCTGAACCCATATCCGACGACCCCATCTTCGCCAAATGAATCAGAATAAAGGTCTATCCCATAGCCGCAGCCAATCAAATTAGGGTCTCTAGGATGGGAGGTGGTGTACTCGAAATTATTGAGGATATCAATAATTTCAGCAATTTTCTCAGGGTTTTCGATTTCCTCTACTCGCCCACCGTCGCCGTCATCTAATCGGACTTTTTTTATCTCTGATTTATCAAAGTTGAATAGGCGGTTATTGGCGGCTCGGGGTGTGATGGAGGGGGCGATAACCATTATTACAGCAATCACTGCAGAAATGATATATCGGATTCTTTTATCTATCACTAGAAAGACACCTCCCAATATCTATCTTTACTCAAAGATGCTAACAGCACATATGTAGGTGTTTTACTCCAGCCATCACATACCTTCACAAATGATAGGTTACTTCCAGCGTCATTGGTTAAGCGGCAAAATGCATATCCAACAACTGCATGCTTATAGCCAGAATCTGTATACGGGGAACAATTTGACAAACTTATATACATTAGTTTCCCATACTTCGTTGCATATTGTACATTACTGGTAGTTGGAGTTAGACTTGAACTTGAGACACTCACTGTAACGCCAAACTTCTTAAAGCTTTTCCGTATAAATTCATTACTATTGGAAAACTTTGTTCCACCGCCATCTTTTGCGGACTTATTTGTGTAATATATTTTTCCAGCAGCATCATTTACTTGTATAATACCCAAGAATATAGCCTGAAGCGGTAAAATTGAACCCTCATGGGGAATCCCATCATCATTGTATCTTTCCCCATACATCATTATCATGTTAGTAATTGCAGTCGGGCCGCAATGAGAATCTACCCCCCAAAAGTCGGTCGTGATAGCGAAATCATACTTCTCATTATTCTTTTGCCATTCATTATACCATAATGTGTTTTTAAAGTCTTCGCCATATACATTACGTGCATACTCATATGGGTCAGTAATCAATTGACCCTTATCGTTAGCCAGAGGCATCGCTATATCTTTCTCTGCCGCTCTGTTGACAAACAAGTCCATTTGTAATTTTTTTGACACATTGGCAAAGCTACGCATTTCTGTCAATTCTATCTCTACTTCATTTCTTCTCACATCCATTCCATCTAAGGTTGTAAGTGTTGAATCCCCATCGTCAACGTAATAACCTAACGCATTCGCATAAATAATCTTACGTGCACCTATTTCACCAAACTCACTTATTTTGGGTTCTGATTCATCAGACCACTCAAGAATAGGGCTCGGCATATCAACGAAAGCTGAAACAACCACATACCCTTTAGTCAACTCCACCGAATACGCCGTAGGCGTCTCCCCGGTCTCATCATACATAGTCACAGTATTGACCGGCTCAGTATCCTCATCCCAAACCGTAGTCCCTGTAGCAATCATATCCTTGACAAACAACTCAGCCACGCAAGTGGCGACCTCAGCATTGATAGACAAATCCTCATCGGTCAATGTGGAATAGAGGTCAATGCCGTCGTTCGGGCTGTCTGCCGCAAGCGCATAGTTGGGGAAGACTGCCGCTATCAGCATTACCAGGGCCAGCAGGACGGATAAGCTTTTCATTTAGGTAGATGTACGCTTTGTCATTTGTAACACTCCTTTTAATAATAATGTTATGGGTATGGTTTTGTCTTACATGTGAATCCAGTCCGCATCGCCCCCTTGCTGATTATTTTTAATAGTTACTGTTTGATAGCATTCTACCACATATCTCCGATGACGTCAATAGATATATCAAATTTTTGAAAAAATATATGCAATATAACCCCAAAGCAAAAGCCAAAGGCCGCCTTTCGGCGGCCCCAAATTATTTATCCGTTAAACACACTCTCCGCAGTCTCTGTCTCGAACTGCTTATTATAAAGGTCGGCGTAGTACCCGCCCTGCTCCATGAGCTCGCTGTGGGTGCCGCGCTGGATTATCCTGCCGTCACGCACCACCAGTATCATGTCGGCCTTGCGTATGGTGGACAGTCGGTGGGCAATTAAGAAGGAGGTGCGGCCCTCAAGCAGCGTGGAGATCGCCTCCTGTATCAGCGCCTCGGTCTTGGTGTCGATGGAGGCCGTGGCCTCGTCCAGCACAAATATCCTGGGGTCAGCCAGCACAGCCCTTGCGAAGCTTATGAGCTGCTTCTCTCCTGTGGAAAGCTGCCCGCCGCCCTCGCCCACGTCGCTGTCATAGCCCTTCTCCATCCTCATGATGAAATCGTGGGCGTTTACAAGCTTCGCGGCAGCCTCGATCTCCTTGTCTGTGGCGTCAAGCCTGCCGTAGCGTATATTGTCCTTGACGGAGCCTGAGAACAGGTGCGGCGTCTGTAATACGTAGCCTATGCTGGTGTGCAGCCAGAGCATGCTGCGCTCCTTATAGTCCCTGCCGTCTATCAGTATCCGCCCGCCTGTGGGCTCGAAGAAACGGCAGGCAAGGTTTACCAGGGTGGATTTCCCCGCCCCGGTCTCACCCACTATAGCCACCGTTGACCCGGCGGGCACCTGCAGGTCGAAGTGCTCCAGCACATTCTCGTCGCCGTCCGGGTACATGAAGGTAACATCATCAAAGGTGATATCCCCTTTGATGGACTCCCAGTTTTCTCTCCTTGGCTCAAGGGAGGTGCCGTACTTCTCTATTACCTCGGGGGTGTCGGTTATCTCTGGCTCCAGCTCAAGGAGCTCTGTCACCCGCTCGACATTGGCCTGGGTCGAAACAAAGCGCGTGGCCTGATATGCCAGGCCCTGTACCGGGTCGGATATCCTCAGCGCGAAGTTCACAAAAATTGTGAGCTGGCCTATGCTTATGCCCCCTGCCATAGCCATATTGCCCCCGCCTGTTATGACGAAGGACACCGCCAGCGCCGTCAGGAAGCTTATCACCGGGATGTATATTGCGTCCAGCATAACGGCCTTGATGCTGGTGCGGCGCATACGCCCGCTTACCTCTTTGAAGGTATCCAGGTTTTTATCCTCAATAACCAGTGTCTTTGAGGTTTTTGCACCGGAGATGCCCTCGTTATAGTGCCTTGTGACCTCGGCGTTTATCTTTCTTGCCTTGCGGTTTACTTTAAGTATGCGCTTTTCAAAATACACAGTGAATGCCGCAATAAAGGGCACCACCGCCAGTACCATGAGCCCCAGCTTCCAGTTTATCGCCATCATGGCTATAAGGCAGCCGATGATGTACACCCCGCAGTACACGCCGTCCACCATCATCCATGGGATGCTCTCGGCAATGCGCGCCGGGTCATTGAGAGCCCTGGCAACTATAGTGCCAACAGGTGTCTGGTTATAGTATGAAAAGCTGAGCGTTTGCAGATGCACAAACAGGTCCCTCTTCAAGTCCCTGCCCACATACATCTCCAGCCTTAGGGCCAGAGTCCCAAGCACTATCTGCACCAAAGTCCGCATAACCGTCATGCAGGCATATAGAACCACAAAAACGGATATCCCCTGGTGGGTACGCTGGGCGATGAAGCGGTCTACCACATAACCGGCAATAAGCGTGTCCATCACAGCAATAAAGGCTTCTACAAGCATTGCGGCCGCTATCGCCGCGACCCACTTGCGGTATGGCTTTATGTACGGGAGCATCTTCCCCCATACTTTGAATGTATGGAAGCGCTCCCTTGGTATGCTTTCAGTCCTATTTATATCCATATTTCACCTTGCCTTTGCTTTGGAAGAATCAAACTATATATTTCATGATCAACTCTTCTGCATATCGTAAATACGCCTGTAAATGCCCTCCCGGGAAATAAGCTCCTGATGTGTCCCTATCTGGGCAACCTTGCCCTTCTCCAGCACCAATATGCAGTCGGCATTCATCAGCGTGGTGATCCGGTGGGCTATAAGTATCGTGGTGCCATGCACGTTCTCCTTTATGGACTGGCGTATTTTAGCGTCCGTCTCCATATCCACTGCGGAGAGCGAATCGTCGAACACCTTTATAGGCGTGTCCTGCATGAGCATACGGGCAATAGCCACCCGCTGCTTCTGGCCTCCTGAAATCGTCACGCCACGCTCGCCTATTGGGGTCTCATAGCCCTGGGAGAAGCCCTCGATGGCATCGTCAATAACCGCCATCCTTGCGTACCTTCTGACAGTCTCCAGATCCTGCCGCCCGGAGCCGTCGGCAATGCTCTCCCGGAAGGTCTTGCTGAACAGGAATGGCTCCTGGAGCACCATGCCTATCCCATGGCGGAGATGGGACAGCTTGATCTCCCGGATATCCACGCCGCCTACGGTTATTTTGCCCTGGCCCTCGGGCAGCTCATAGAGCCTGTCCAGCAGGTACATCAGGGTCGACTTGCCGCTGCCTGTGGCGCCAAGGATGCCGAAGGTGCTGCCGGACTTTATGGTGAAGCTCACATCATTGAGCACCCCGGGCTCGCTGCCGTAGCCGAAGCTCACATGGTCGAAGACGATGTCCCCGTCCATGGGAGGGGTGCGGGGGCGCTCCCTGTCCTGCTCCTCCCTGGCGTCCAGTATGTCGAAAAGCCGGGTGGAGCTTATTGACGTCTTGCTGAGCTCGCTTAGAACACGCCCAAGCTGGGCCACGGGCCAGGCAAGCATGGCGTTATAGGCGGTGAAGGCCAGGAACTCGCCCTCAGTGAGGGATCCTCCCTCCACAAAGAAAACGCCTATCACCATTATGAGCAGGGCCTGCAGCCCCGCGAACAGCTCCCCAAGGCCCCAGTCAACACCCAGTATCTTCCCCAGATGGGACCATAGATCCGCAAATTCCTGGTTTTTCTTATTAAACCTGTCGATCTCAAAGCTCTCCCGCCCGAAGGCGCGGACGACCCGCACGCCAGTAAGGTTTTCCTGTACCAGGGCAGTGAGCTGTCCCTCGGTCTGGTCGGCCTGGTCGAACTTTTTGCCCACCAGGACGAAGAATATCATGGAGTACCCCAGCACCAGGGGGATGAAGCCCAGCACTACCAGAGATAGCTGCACGTTCATCATGAACATGAGCGTCAGGGAGATGATTATGGCTAATAGCGTGCGTATCACTGTCATAAGCTGTTCGTTTACAAAGCGGCGGATAAGCTCCACGTCCTGGGTACAGCGCTGGATAATATCACCGGTCTGGTGGGAGTTATGCCAGACGTATGGCAGGCGCTGGATATGTCCAAACAGGGTATTGCGCATACACTCCACCGTGCCCTCACAGCCCTTTGCCAGGTTCATCCTGGAGGCATAGTTTGCAACTCCGGATATCACCGCGAACAGCAGCGCCGCACCTGCGCAGACTATAATATGGGAGCGCAGGGCCTCCCGCCCGCCGAAGCCTTCTATCCACGACAGCACAAAGCCCGGCAGTGAGAAGGGCTCGTCGTTTATTACCGAGTCTACTGTGACCCGGATTATCTGCGGGGTCATATAGCTTGCCGCTGAGGAGATGATCACCGTGAGCATGGCAAGCAGCAGGTTCCCGCGAAAGCCCTTGGTGAAGGGGTAGAACCTCAGGATGCTTGATCTTTTCTTTTTGGTTTTGTCTTTTTTCATCATAAGAAGTACCTCGTTAAGTGCTTAAAAATAGCGCAGCACGTCCCGACCGGCAGGAGCCCTGGACACGGCGGGCTCTCTGGAAGCTGGGGCGGTACTGCGCCTAGATCCGCGCAACGTACACGGACAGGGGCATATATTCCTGATTTTTTGTAATGACGGTTGTAGGTATCATATCATAGGGGAAGGTGAAAGTCAAGGGATATCTGTTTTTTTGTGAATTATTTGTATCCAGGCGGTAAAAAATATTAGATACCCTATTGCGTTTTCCGTTTTCACAGTGTATAATATTATTAGAAACGGTTTTTAAAACTATATATACAATGCAAGTGAAAGGAGCGTGTCATATGGAAAACACTATGCATCTGAAAGCCGACCGCCGCCGGGATCTCTGCGAGAGGATGGGGCTGCCAAGGTACTCCTTGGGTGAGGAGATATTCTCCTCGGTCTCCCATGGGGTGTCCGCGCTTATAGCTGTAGGGATACTGGCACTTCTGCTTGTATTCTGCGGAAAGACCCCGGTGAAGACAGCGTCAGTTGCCGTATACGGCGGTACCATGGTGGCTCTTTACGCCATATCCTCTATATACCACGGCCTGAGGCTCGGCAGGGCCAAGATGGTCTTCCGCTCTCTGGACCACTGCACTATCTTCCTGCTGATAGCCGGGACCTATACCCCCATAACCCTGGTGTGTATAGGCGGGCTGCAGGGCCTGTCTATGCTCATAGGCGTCTGGGCCGCGGCTGTGGTGGGCGTGATCCTCAACGCTATCAGCGTGGAGCGCTTTAAGGTGGTGTCCATGGTCTGCTATATAGCAATGGGCTGGGTGGTGGTGCTCTGCATGGACACCCTTCGGCAAAACCTTAGCGGCGCCGGATTCTGGTGCTTATTGCTGGGCGGCATACTATACACCGTGGGCGCGGTACTGTACGGCCTGGGGAAGCGGGTGCCCTATATGCACGCGGTGTTCCATCTGTTTGTGCTTATGGGGAGTCTGCTCCATGCGGCCTGTGTGTATCAGATAGTTGCCCTGTAAAGTTTTACTATGAAAGCGTCCGGCTAAAAGCCGGGCGCTTTTTCTTTCATAAATGAACTTATTCCCAGCTACTTTTCTATTTTGATAAGGTCCCCTATCTCACAGTCCGGGCATCGCATATTCGCAATAGCGCTCCACTGTCGTAACGTACGACTTTATTTTTTATAGCATTTATCTATTATGTTATACTGTATACCTGTTCGCGGAGTGAAAGGGTTTGGCAATATATCTAATAAGTATATACTCATATCGACAGATAACGGAGGCGAAAAAAGTGAAGCCACGATCCCCAATGGAAGAGTTTGAACAGCGAAAGCGGAAAATAACGCTTATAAGCCTGGGAATAATTGCCGCCCCGCTGGTGGCAGTCGTTGCGGCGGCCTCTGCAAGATCCGACCCATATTCTGAGTACAGCCGCTTTAGATCTTTAAGGGACAGTTACTTAGGCGAGCTGGAGCAGGTCAAGACAGATATGGAGCTTGTTGGATCTGAGCTTGAAGCAGTGCTTGACGATATAGCGCGCGCAGAGGAAGAATTGGAACAGCTCAGGAAGGCGGTCAGTACAGCTGCAGATAGCTGCGAGCATTGCGTGACGCTCTTGGACAGTGGCGGAAAGGCCTGGAGGAAATAACCGGTCGGCCCTGATTTTTATTATCCGGCAATGAGAACATAACTAAGAGCGGCAGGGCCTCAAACTGATATGTCCCTTGTCAAGTAGACAGGTGAAATATCTAAAATTTAGTGCGGATG
>CANPBX010000065.1 GCA_947572385.1 uncultured Clostridia bacterium | reverse complement strand
TCTTTGAGGGCATACACAAGGTGGAGATGAACGGCGTGGAAAAGGATTATATCCTAATACGCTACGCCAAAAACGACTCTTTATATGTGCCTGTCACCCAGCTTGACATGGTGTCAAAATATATAGGCCCAAGGGAGGACTCCGGGATAAAGCTCAGCCGTCTTGGAGGCGCGGACTGGCAGCAGAAGAAGCAGCGGGTCCGGGCGGCGGTGAAGGACATCGCAAAGGAGCTCATACAGCTCTACGCCCAGCGTATGCAGCAGGAGGGCTTCCCCTTCCCCGAGGACGGCGATTGGCAGCGAGATTTTGAGGGCCGCTTTGAGTTTGAGGAGACCGAGGACCAGCTGCGCTGTGTCAACGAGATAAAGTCAGACATGGAGCGCGCCGTGCCCATGGACCGGCTGCTCTGCGGCGATGTGGGCTTTGGCAAAACTGAGGTCGCCCTGCGTGCAGCCTTTAAGTGCGTCACCGGCGGCAAGCAGTGCGCCATTCTGGTTCCCACCACTATTCTGGCCTGGCAGCACTACCAGACGATTTTAAGGCGCATGGAGGGCTTTCCCATAGATGTGGAGCTATTGTCCCGCTTCCGCACCCCGAAACAGCAGGACGAGACCCTCAGGCGCTTAAAGCGCGGCGCCGTGGACATTATTGTGGGTACTCACCGGCTGGTAAGCAAGGACGTGCGCTTCAAGGACTTGGGCCTTGTGATAATCGACGAGGAGCAGCGCTTCGGCGTGGCCCAGAAGGAAAAGCTGAAAACCCTCTGCAGCGTGGCGGACGTGCTCACCCTCTCAGCTACCCCCATCCCCCGCACCCTCAACATGGCCCTCTCCGGCATAAGGGATATGTCGGTTATCGAGGAGGCCCCCCAGGACCGCCACCCGGTGCAGACCTACGTGATGGAGCACGATAACGGCGTGATATATGACGCCATAAGAAGGGAGCTCCGCCGGGGCGGGCAGGTATACTACCTTCACAACGACACCGCCTCCATATCCCGCACAGCCGCAAGGCTCCAGGAGGCCATACCCGAGGCGAGGGTGGGCTTCGGCCACGGCAAAATGGAAGAGGAGGAGCTCTCGGAGGTCTGGCGGCAGCTTTTAGACCATGAGATAGACATTCTGGTCTGCACGACTATAATAGAGACCGGCGTGGACGTGCCCAGCGCCAACACCCTTATAATAGAGAACGCGGACAGAATGGGCCTATCACAGCTCCACCAGCTCAGGGGCCGCGTAGGCCGCAGCAACCGCCGGGCTTACGCCTATCTCACCTATACCCCCAATAAATCCCTCCAGGAGATAGCCCAGAAGCGGCTCTCAGCTATCAGGGAGTTCACTGAGTTCGGATCGGGCTTCAAGATAGCCATGCGGGATCTGGAGATACGTGGCGCCGGCAACGTCCTTGGCGGCGAGCAGCACGGGCATATGGAGGCCGTGGGCTATGACATGTACGTGAAGCTTCTAAACGAGGCCGTAAGCCTTATGAAGGGCGAGGAGATAAAGGCCCCCGTGGACGAGGGCTGCACAGTGGATATGCAGGTTTCGGCCCATATCCCCGAGGACTATATCGACAGCATAGACCTGCGCCTGGAGGTCTACCGAAAGATAGCGGGGGTCCAAGACCAGGAGGACGCTATGGACGTGACCGACGAGCTCATCGACCGCTTCGGCGAGCCCCCGGAGGCTGTGCGCGGGCTCATAGACATAGCCCTTCTGAGGGGCATGGCTGCAGGCCTTGGCATAAACGAGATAAAGCAGCAGAACGACTCCCTGCTCCTCTACCAGCGGCAGGTGGACATGGCCCAGGTCGGAAAGCTGGTGAAGGCCATGAACGGCAGGGTCATGGTGAGCGCGGGCAGCAGGCCCTACCTCAGTGTAAAGCTCAGGGGCGGGGCCCCGCTGGAGGTGCTCTCCGGGGTTTTGAAAATCATGGTGGAAAACTTATAGACATTTGAGAAGTTTTGCGGTATAATAGGGGAGTTCCAGTTGAATTTAAGAAAAAACAGGCTTTTTATTCAAATATTTGACCTGTTTGAAAAGAAAGGACAGTGTATCTATGACAAAAATCTTCAAGCGCGCCGCCGCGGGGGTAATGGCCCTGGCCATGTGCGCAGGCCTTTCCGGCTGCTACAGTGAAAGCAATACCTGGGCCGTGAAGTCCGGCGATACCACCCTGCCCATCGGCGGCTACATCTACTACCTCTCCAGCGCCTACTCCGAGGCGGCGGGGAAGGTGGGCTCCGACAGCGAGGTGCTGAGATCCGACGTGGAGGGCCAGAATTCCTCTGATTGGATAAAATCCAGAGCCACAGACTATCTCTATTCCTACTGCTACGTGAACGATAAATTCAACGAGCTGGGCCTCACTCTCGATGAAGATGACCTGGACTCCGTTGACTATGTGACCTCCAATATGTGGAGCTACTATAAAGAGCCCTTCGAGGATATGGGTATTGCAGAGAGCTCCTTTAAGGAGGCCTACTCTGTCTATAACTCCAAGCTCACAAAGCTTCTGCACACCATGTATGGCAAGGGCGGGGAGCTGGAGCTTTCAGAGGACGAGCTCCACGACCACTACACCGACGGCTATGTGTACTACCAGTACCTCTACGCCGACCTCACCATCACCGACGACGAGGGCGGATCGACAGAGATGGACGAGGACGAGAAGTCCGAGGTAAAGGAGTACCTGGAGGACCAGGCGAAGCTTATAAGCGGCGGACGCATAGACATTGACACCGCCTCCGCAAACTACGCCAACTTCAAGGGTACCCAGCCCACCTTGGGCGAGCCCATAGCATACGCCAAAGACAGCCTGAACGACCTCTTCGCTGAGGCCCTTGAGCCCCTGAAGGACGGCGAGGCCGCCTTCGTTGAGACCGCCACCCGGTACTACATCGTCCAGAAGCTGGACATTGAGGAGGATTTCAAGGCTCTCCTGGAGGACGGATCCCGCCTGGGCAGCCTTCTCAGCGATATGAAGGGCGAGGACTTCTCCCAGTACACCATCGACCAGGGCAAGTCCATGGATATCCAGATAAACCAGAGCGCCATAAACGGTATCAAGCCCTCTAAGGTCGCTGGGATCATGGGCAAAAACGGTACCTCCTCCGGGGAGAGTTCCGAGAGCGAGAGCTCCTCTGCCGAGTAGACCGGATAAGATCTCGATCAAGAAATACCTGTCTAAACCAGCCTGTCGGATCGGGGCGACCCCCCTATATTCCGGCAGGCTTTTTTCTCTATCTTGTTTTTTGTGCGGCTTTGTAGACAGCGCATAGTGTTATAACTATTTTTACTCCCTGTTTTATAATTTTAGTTTTGACTTTTGGGAATATAAGGGGTATAATATGCTTGTGTCTGTGTACCTATATTTATTGGGGCGCACAGCGCACCTAACAGTATTAAAACTACTTTGAGGCTATTCAGCAGGAGGTGAAGAAGTTTGGCGAAAGAGACCATGCAGGCCATCAGCGACGCGGAGCTCAAGGCGCGGGACGTGGTGCTGCATGCTAAGGAGGAAGGCGAAAGGCTCACCGCCGAAGCCGTATCCCAGGGCGCGGAGGCCCTGAAAGCCGCCGTGAAGGAGGCCAAGAAAAAGGCCGACGTACTCTGCGGCGTGGCCCGGGCAGACGCGGAGAAGACCCGCGCCGCCGTCCGGGAGCAGACCCTCTCACAGCAGAAGGAGCTGCGCCAGTCCGCGGGGGCAAACAGCGCCCGTGTAGCGGAAGAGATCCGCAAAATCGTTTTGGGCAAGGCCTAAAGGAGGTTCGATGCAGAATGGCGGTAGTGGAAATGAAGCGCATACATGTTTACGCGCTGAAGAACAACCGCAAAAAGATTCTTGAAATGCTGCAGCGCAGGGCCGCCGTTGAGGTCAGCTTCCCCAAGGGCACAGATGAGGAATTGGGGAAGGGTCCCTTCGCCCAGACGGATACGGCCTCTGCACGGCAGACATTCGAGAAAAACGCTCAGCTCATCAACTCCGCAGTGGAGGTGCTCGACACCTACGCCTCCTTTAATAAGCCCATGCTCGCCATGCTCGAGGGCCGTAAGGGCATAGGCGTGCGGGAGTATGATGAGACAGCCAAAGGCGCCCCGGAGCTCAATAAAACAGCCTCCAGGATAAGCGCCCTTGGCAAGCGCATTACGGACCAGCAGGCGGAGATCGCGAGGCTCGAGGCTCAGATCGACGCCCTAAAGCCCTGGATGGGCCTGGACGTGTCCATGCGCACCATCGGCACAGGCTCCACCAGCGTCTTCATCGGCAGCTTCCCCGAGGAGCTCACCGAAGGGACGATAAAGACCCGCATAGCTGAGAGCGCCCCGGAGATTGAGGGCGTGGAGGTCGAGGTCGTAAGCACCCAGCCCCAGCAGACCTGCGTGTTCGTGGTGTGCCTTGGAAAGTACGGGATCAAGCTTGAGGCGGCCCTTAGGGGCATGGGCTTCACCTACCCCGCCGCCCCCAGCAAAACGGCTCCCCCCGACAGGGTAAAGGAGCTTCGGGAGCGCATCAAGAAGGCCGGAGAGGAGATAGAGTCCGCAAAGCAGGAGATAATGTCCTACGCCGAGAAGCGCGAGGAGCTGCTCTTCACCGCTGACTACTACACCATGCGCGCCGACAAGTATCAGGTCTTAGGCGAGCTCTGGCAGAGCCGTCACGTGTTCTATCTTACCGGCTATATCGACGCCTCAGAGGCTGACGGCCTGAAGCAGGCCCTGGAGCAGAAGTACGACGCCCTCGTGGAGCTTGAGACTCCCTCCGAGGATGAGGAGCTGCCCATCAAGCTTAAAAACGGATTCTTCGGGGCCCCTGTGGAAGGGGTGCTTGAGGGCTACAGCCTTCCCGGAAAATGGGAGGTCGACCCCTCTAAGGTAATGTGCGTGTTCTACTATGTGCTCTTTGGCATGATGCTCTCAGACGCGGCATACGGTTTTCTTATCTCCCTTGCCTGCGGCATCGTGCTCTTAAAGTTCAAAAACATAGAGGAAGGCCTGCGAAAGACCATGCGCATGTTCTTCTTCTGCGGCATATCCACCATGTTCTGGGGCGTGATGTTCGGCAGCTACTTTGGAGACGCCATCCCGGTCATCACCAGGACCTTCTTCGGCAGCGAGATAAATGTGCCGCCCCTATGGTTTGCGCCCCTGGATGACCCAATGAGGCTGATGCTTTTCAGCTTCCTCCTGGGCATAATCCACCTGTTCGCAGGCCTTGCAATGCAGATATACCAGCTCTGCCGCCGGGGCAAGTACCTTGACGCCCTGTATGACAGTGGATTCTGGTACATGCTTGTGGGCGGGCTTATCATCGCCTTAGTGGGCAGCGACATGTTCAAGGACATGATGAACCTTGACCTGCCCATTCCGTCCGTCGTCATTACCATAGCCCTGGTGCTGGCGGCTATAGGGGCCGTGGGCATTATCGCCACAAGCGGCCGTGAGAGTCGCGGCTTCAAGCGCCTCCTAAAGGGCCTCTACGGCCTATACGGCGTGTCCAGCTGGCTCTCGGACATTCTGTCCTATTCCCGCCTTCTGGCCCTCGGACTTGCCACCGGCGTTATCGCCCAGGTGTTCAACATGCTTGGCACCATGGCAGGCGGCGGCATTATAGGCGCGGTACTCTTTATACTCGTGTTCGTCATCGGACACGTGCTGAACCTGCTCATCAACCTGCTGGGAGCATACGTACATACAAACCGCTTGCAGTACGTGGAGTTCTTCGGCAAGTTCTATGAGGGCGGCGGGCGCAAATTCGAGCCCTTTGCCGCAAATACTAAACACTTCAAGATTACGGAGGAATAACAAATGGAAAACTTTGATTTGAATGCTTTAGGCGTTGTGTTCGATTGGGATGCTTTAGGCGTTGTGTTCGCGCTGCTGGGCGCTGTCCTGGCGGCTCTCATGGGCGGCATCGGCTCCGCCATCGGCGTAGGCATGACAGGCCAGGCCGCTGCCGGCGTTGTGACCGAGGACCCCTCCAAGTTCGGTAAGGTCCTTATCCTGCAGCTGCTGCCCGGCACCCAGGGCATCTACGGCCTTCTGATCGGCTTTGTTACCCTCACTCAGATCGGCATCCTGGGCGGCGAGGCCCCCACCACTCTGGCTAAGGGCCTTCTGTACCTTGCCGCCTGCCTGCCCATGGCGATCGTCGGCATGGTCTCCGCAAAGTGGCAGGCCAAAGCCTCTGTCTCCTCTATCAGCCTGGTCGCGAAGAAGCCTGACCAATTCGGTAAGTCCATGATCTTCCCCGCCATGGTCGAGACCTATGCGGTTCTGGCCCTGCTTATCTCCATCCTCTCCATCACCAGCATCGCTTCCCTGTAATTCAGGCGTGCCGATACATAAGAGAGAGGAGGTAGACCTATGACCGGACTGGATTCGATCATCAGCCAGATAGCCGGTGACGGCCAGAAAGAGGCCGAAGAAATACTCAGCGAGGCTAAAAAGAAGGCTGAAGAGATAGCTGAGGAGGCCAAGGCAAAGGGCGCCGAGCAGGTGCGGGCAGTATTAAAGGACGGCGAGCGCCGGGCCCAGGATATCAGGGACCACGCCAAGTCCGCCGCGGAGCTGGAGCAGAGGAACCAAATGCTGGTGTTCAAGCAGCAGCTTATCGGCGAGACCGTGGACGCTGCCCGGAAGTCCTTCGAGGAGGCTCCGGACGCTCAGTATTTCGACACCCTTCTGGCCCTTTACACCCGCTTTGCCCGGGATGGCCAGGGTGAGCTGCATCTGAACCAAAGGGACCTTGACCGCCTGCCGGACGACTTCTTAGCCCGGATGCGCAAGGCAGTCCCCGGGGCCCAGGTCACCATTTCCCCCAAGGCCCATGACGTGGAGAGCGGTTTCCTGCTGGTATACGGCGGTGTGGACATCAACTGCACCTTCCGTGCCATTTTCGAGGACGCCTACGAGGAGCTGAGGGATACGGCGGGCAAGCTGCTGTTCCCCACGGTATGAGTACGCCCCAAGAAAGGAAACTGCCTCTATGACTGAAGAATATATCTACGCGGTGGCAAGGGTGCGCTCAAGGGAGCTTAACCTTCTCAGCCGCCAGGATGTGGACCAGCTCATGGCCTGCAGGACCTATGACGAGTGCCTGCGGACATTGTCAGACAAGGGCTGGGGCGACGGCGACCCCTCCGCTGAGGCAATCTTAGCCGCTGAGGAGGAAAAGACCTGGGCCTTCATCCACGAACTGACGGACGACCTGACCCCCTTCAAGGTGCTCCTGTACCCCACCGACTATAACAACCTGAAGGCCGCCGTCAAGGCGGTGGTCACCGGCGTCGAGCCCCGGGACGTGTTCCTGCCCGGCGGCGCCGTTGACCCGGAGCTTATGCTGCGCTGTGTCAGGGAGGGTGACTTTTCCGAGCTGCCCGAGACCATGGCGGCCGCGGCGGACGAGGCCTATCACACCCTGCTTCAGACCGAGGACGGCCAGCTCTGTGACGTGATACTTGACAGGGCCTGCGTTGCTGACCTTTTGCAGTGCGGCAGGGAGAGCGGGGTAGAGATACTCCGCGACTACGCCGAGCTGACGGCGGCTGTCTCCGACATAAAGATAGCCGTGCGTGCCTGCAAGACCGGCAAGAGCCGCGCGTTTTTAGATGCTGCCCTGGCCCCATGCGGGACCCTGGACGCGTCCTCACTGGCGGTCGCGGCCTGCAAGAGCCTTGACGACCTGTTCGCCTACCTGTCGGTCACGCCCTACGGCGAGGCCGCGGAAAAGCTCAGGGAGTCCTATTCCGCCTTTGAAAAATACTGCGACGACAGGGTCATGGACCTTATCAAGGAGCAGAAGATGAACCCCTTCACTGTGGGACCGCTTTTCGCCTATGTGCTGGCAAGAAGGAACGAGATCAGCACCGTGCGGATCATACTCTCCGGCAAGCTCAACGAGCTGGACGACGGCATGATCCGGGAAAGACTGAGGGATATGTATGTATAAGATTGCAGTTTTGGGCGACCGCGACAGCATTTATGGCTTCGCGGCCCTGGGGCTGGAGGTCTTCCCTGTCCCCAGCGGCGAGGAGGGCGCCAGGACCCTTAGAAGGCTCTCTGAACAGGACTATGCCGTGGTATATGTCACCGAAGCCCTGGCTGCGGAAATGCCCGCCGAGCTTGAGCGCTGCCGCGAGAGCCTGATGCCCGCCGTCATCCCCATCCCCGGGGTACACGGAAACACCGGCATGGGTATCGACATGGTAAAGCGCTCGGTGGAGCAGGCCGTGGGCTCAGACATCATTTTTAACGGCAACTAAAATAATACGAGAAAAAGGTGATCGGTAAACATGAGTAATGGTACCATCAAAAAAATAGCCGGACCTCTCGTTATCGCCAAGGGCATGCGCGACGCCAACATGTTCGACGTGGTGCGCGTCAGTGAGCGCCGCCTTATCGGCGAGATAATTGAGATACACGGCGACGAGGCCTCCATCCAGGTTTACGAGGAGACCTCCGGCCTGGCCCCCGGGGAGCCTGTAGAGTCTACAGGCGTGCCCATGAGCGTGGAGCTGGGGCCCGGCCTTATCACCAGCATATACGACGGCATCCAGCGCCCGCTGGATGACATAATGAAGATCTCCGGCAACAACCTCCAGCGCGGCGTCGAGGTCCCGTCCCTTAAAAGGGATCTGGAGTGGGACTTTGTGCCCACCAAGAAGACCGGCGACGAGGTACAGCCCGGAGACATCATCGGCACCGTTCAGGAGACCGAGGTCGTCTCTCACAAGATCATGGTCCCCGTTGGCATTAAGGGCCAAATAACCGAGATAAAGGCCGGAAAATACAAAGTCACCGACATGGTGGCTACTGTAGAGACCAAGGACGGCCCCAAGAAGGTGGGCCTTATGCAGAAGTGGCCCGTCCGTCAGGGCCGTCCCTACAAGCAGAAGCTCTCCCCAAATATGCCCCTGGTCACCGGCCAGCGCGTGGTCGATACCATGTTCCCCATCGCAAAGGGCGGCGTGGCGGCTGTCCCCGGGCCCTTCGGCTCCGGCAAGACCGTTATCCAGCACCAGCTGGCAAAGTGGGCGGAAGCTGATATCGTGGTCTATATCGGCTGCGGCGAGCGCGGCAACGAGATGACCGACGTTCTGAACGAGTTCCCCGAGCTTATCGACCCCAAAACCGGCAAGTCCCTGATGGAGCGCACGGTGCTTATCGCCAATACCTCCGACATGCCTGTTGCGGCCCGTGAGGCCTCCGTCTACACCGGCATCACCATCGCCGAATATTTCCGCGACATGGGCTACTCAGTGGCCCTGATGGCCGACTCCACCTCCCGCTGGGCCGAGGCCCTTCGCGAGATGTCCGGACGTCTGGAGG
>CANPBX010000064.1 GCA_947572385.1 uncultured Clostridia bacterium | reverse complement strand
ACGGATAAGGAGCACTTGAGGGATTTGTTCAATAACGGCAAAGCAGTATTTTATATTGGCTTTGACTGTACCGCCGACAGTCTGACCGCCGGACACTTCATGGCGCTTACAATGATGAAGCGACTTCAGATGGCAGGTAACCGGCCCATCGCCCTTATCGGAGGCGCAACTACCATGGTAGGCGACCCGTCCGGACGCACGGATATGCGTCCCATGCTCACCAGGGAAGATATCGACCATAACGCCGAGTGCTTTAGGCGGCAGATGGAGAAGTTTGTTGACTTTGGAGAGGGTAAGGCAATAATGCTCAACAACGCCGACTGGCTTACGAGCATCGGTTATATTGACATTCTGCGTGAGGTGGGAGCCTGCTTCTCGGTAAACAATATGCTCCGGGCAGACTGCTATAAGCAACGTATGGAGAAGGGCCTTTCCTTCCTTGAGTTTAACTACATGATAATGCAGTCATATGACTTCTACCATATGTACCAGCACTACGGCTGCAATGTACAGGTCGGCGGTGATGACCAGTGGAGCAATATGCTGGGAGGCACGGAACTCATACGCCGCAAGCTGGGTAAGGACGCTCCGGCCCTGACCATAACCCTGCTCACAGACTCACAGGGAAAGAAGATGGGCAAAACTGCCGGAAATGCTGTCTGGCTAGATCCCAACAAGACTTCTCCCTTCGACTTCTACCAGTACTGGAGAAATGTGGATGACGGCAGCGTTATCAAGTGTCTGCGTATGCTCACCTTCCTGCCCATTGAACAGATCGACGAGATGGCAGAATGGAAGGACAGTCAGCTTAATCAGGCAAAAGAGGTCCTTGCATTTGAACTCACCAGGATGGTCCACGGAGAGGAAGAGGCCCAAAAAGCCAAGGAGGGTGCAATAGCCCTGTTCAGCGCCGGAGGCAATACTGCTAATATGCCTACAACTCAGCTTGCGGAGAGCGACCTGGCAGATGGGCAGATAAGCGTCCTTGACCTGCTGGTAAAAACAGGTCTTGCCGGCTCCAAGGGCGAAGGCCGCAGGCTGGTCCAGCAGGGCGGAGTTTCCGTCAACGAGGAGAAGGTAGCCGATATCTCAGCGAGCTTCACCGAGGGCCAGCTAAAGGAGGGGCTTGTTATTAAAAAAGGAAAGAAAGTGTTCCATAAGGCAGTGCTGTAGATTTGGGATGTAAGAATACTGTAAGATATTTTTATAAGAATCGGAAGAGAAATTTTAAATTACCGCAATAAAAATATGGCATACTTTCTTTATGAGAAAAGTATGCCATATTCATTTATGTGCGGCAATTTGCTGTGCGGTTGTCTTGGGAGTTATATACGCTATCTTTGGCCTCTATCCTTTTGGTGAAAAGACGCTGGCCTGGTGCGATATGTCACAACAAGTAATACCATTGCTGATGGAGCTGAAGGATGTCCTCTCAGGGAATTCCGGATGGTTTCTGAATCTGCAAAATGCTGGTGGCATGAGCTTCTGGGGAGTATTCTTCTTCTTCCTGTCAAGTCCATTCCATCTGTCGGTACTGTTTGTGGAGAAAGCGGATATTTACCTGCTGGTAAATATCCTTGTGATGATAAAGTTATCCCTTGCCGCTGCCGCCGCATCCATATTTTTCAAGAAGGAAGCCCCCCGACTGCTGCCGCCTGCTCATTTGGCACTATGTATAAGCTATGGGCTATGCGGCTATGGACTGCTGTACTACCAGAACTTGATCTGGCTGGATATGCTCTACCTGTTCCCGCTTACAATGCTGGGATTTATCAGACTGATAGAGGAGGGGAGAGCGGGGCTTCTCACCGTATGTCTGACGCTAAGTATTATATTCAACTATTATCTTAGCTATATGCTATTTCTTGGCATGATAATATGCGGGGCTGTCTTTATATTTGGATATGCGCAGAAAGAGCGGCGCGGAGAACTGGCGGGAAAACTAGGGCTGAGCGCAGTTATTGCATTGCTGCTAACGGCGGCAATCTGGCTGCCGTCTTTATTCCAGTGCCTGACCTCTGCCCGCACAGGTGGGGGAGTGGTCCAATCGCTCCGGTCCGGCAAGCTGTTTACAGATCTGAGGACCACCGCGCCGGTACTTTTGTGTACAATAGGGGCAGCTTTAGTGCCACTTTTCAGACACTTTTTTATAAAGACACCCAAAACCCAGGCCATCACGATCTGCTGGACAATAACGGTGCTGCCTATGATAATAGAGCCAATAAATAAGCTGTGGCATTTGGGCAGCTATCAGGCGTTCCCAGTGCGGTATGGGTATGTGCCTATATTCCTAGGCCTTTGGTATCTGGCTCTAGGGCTGGACTCGTCGCCTAAAGTTAAGGCTAACCCAAAGGGTATGTTATTGCTGGCGTTTATATTGGCGCTGCCAGCTATAACAGGAGGGTACGTCCTCTATGCACATTTTGATGAGATAAGCTCATACACCTCGAAGCTATGGGTAAGCACAGAGGGGGCGCTGTACCTAACGCTGTTCTGGCTGGCATGTTTTATGGCAATGCTTGGAGTATGCTATGCCGCTTGCCGTTATCACAAGCTTGCCTCCTGGACGCTGATGGGTATCGTGCTCATACAGTCAGCCGTGCAGATACCTGCATTTCTAGGCTCCTCAGCCAATGTACCCTCGCGGAGTCAGGAGGTAATTTCAGCCCCCAAAATCAGTGATGAAGGCATGTACCGTGTCAAGCAGGAGAGAAAATTCTGTCATGTAAACCTGCTGGGAGGCATGGGCTATCCAACTCTAAACCACTACACATCTCTGACCGATGCCCGATATCTGGCTGCAATGAAAAAGCTTGGCTATTCGTCATACTGGATGGAAACCTCCGGGTGCTGCGGTACTGCGGCCAGCGATATACTCCTGTCAAATAAATATGTGCTGGATGAAAACTTAAATTGGACTGCAACCGCTAGCGGAAATTTGGGGTACATTGTGCCGTCAGGGATACTGCCGGAGGCATTGGAGCTTGGTGACCGCCTACAGCTGCAAAATGAGCTTTGCAAAAGTCTGGCCGGCGGCAAGGAGTTATTTGTAAAATATGAGCCGATCGAGGGGGAGCCAACTGAAAGCAATAGTGAAATATATCTGGAAGAAAGCATCATGCGTTACCAAATCAATGTAAAAGAGCGGGAAGTCCTCTACTTTGACGCTTTTGACTGTATTTCCACAAGTTTGCGTGAGGCTATAAACGACGGCTTTTCGGTCTCGGTGAACGGAGAGCAGGTAGCAGAGAGCTATCCTACCCAGCGCTGCAACGGTATCCTAAGACTGGGAAGTTTTGAGAATGAGACTGTTGATGTGGAGATAACCGTCCGTAAGCCCATGAAACTGTGCTCGTTTGGAGTGTGGGGGTTAAAGGACGCAGAGGTGCTGACAAACATGCTGCCAAATGCCGATTTGGAATATAAAAACGGAGGTATTACCGGCACTGCAGACGCTCAGATCGGGCAATCACTTTTTCTGTCAGTGCCATGGTACAATGGGATAAAGGTACGAGTGAATGGACAGACTGTGCACGTAAAACAGGTGTTGGACTGCTTTATGGAGATACCTTTGCCGGAGGGACATAGCGAAATCACGGTCAGCTATATACCGATGGGCATAATACCGGGTACACTTATAAGTGTCTCCGCAGTACTTTTGGCGATAATATGCCGAATGTATAGAGGAAAGCATTTGATGCGTGCAGCGACAGATATATGGTATAGGTGTGCAGCAATAGCGCTGAAGCTTGGGTCTATAGCTGTCATGCTTACTGTATATCTGCTTCCGCTGGTGCTTTGGGCAACAAAGTTTATTATATGAAATGCCTCCCGGCTTTCCGGGAGGCATTTGTAAACCTGCTGAAACTTTAAAGGGCGTTTTGTATAGCGGTGAGCACCGTGTCAAAATCAGCCTCGGTAACCAGCAGGGAGATCTCTACCTCAGAGGTGGTAATAAGCCGCAGGTCGGCCTTTGTACCGGCTATGGCAGAGAAAACCTTTGCCGCAATGCCGGGGGCGTTCTTCATCGCGGGGTCATATACAGAAATCTTGTGGTTAACAGAGCTGACGATAACATTTACGTCGGTCTCTTTCTTCAGCTTGGTGGTGAAAGCCAGCACATCCACCAGGTCATTGTCAGAGATAGTGAAGGATAGGCCGGTGAAAGCCCCGTGGGTGGGGGCCATGGATATCATGTCGATGTTGATATTATACTCCGCGATGGACTCAAATATGGTCGCGATAGAATCCACTTGAGCGGGGAAGCCAACCAGTGTTACCAGTGTGATATTGTCAACAGTGCTTATAACAGTGCCTGTGCTCATGCTGCTGTGCCCTCCTTTTTTATATTCCTTTACGGACCAAATCGCCCATATCATAGAGTCCGGGGCCTTTACCAGCCATAAATACTGCAGCATTGACCGCGCCCACGGCGAAAAGCTCCTTTGACTGGGCAGAGTGTGAAAGGGTGATGACCTCGTGCTGTCCTGCGAAGATGACCTGATGCTCTCCTACGATGGTGCCGCCCCGGATAGAATGTATGCCAAGCTCTGCGGGCTCGCGTTTCTTGCGCTGGGAATGGCGGTCATAGGTATACTTCATGCCGTTTTCCCGGGTACTGTTCAACGCGTCAGCCAGCATTAGGGCGGTGCCGCTGGGGGCGTCTATCTTTTGGTTATGGTGCGCCTCAACTATTTCCACGTCAAAATCCTGTCCCAGAACGCTGCTGGCGGTTTTAGCCAGCTCCATCAGCAGGTTTATACCAAGGGACATATTTCTGGAATAGAAAACAGGCAGCTCCCTGGCGGCACTCTCAACAGCCTGCACTTGCTCCGGGGAATACCCGGTAGTACAGAGCACGGCTGCAGACTGATTGGACTTACAGTACCGCAGTATAGGCTCTAGGGCGCTGGGATGGGAGAAATCTACAACAACGTCCACAGGCTCAGTCACAGCGCCGATATCCTGATATAAAGAGAAGCCCGGCTCTGCCGGCGCACGGTCTACCCCGGCAACTATCTTACAGTCACGGCGCTCATTCACAATATTTCTCACAGCCGCACCCATCTTGCCGGCACAGCCACAGAGCAGCAGTTTTGTCATCTTTACACATCCGTTTCTTTTGATTCAGTCAGGTCCCTTATCTGCCTGCAAATATCGCAGACGGAGTAACATTTCGAGAAGTCTATCGGGATACCGCGCTTCTGGACGGCCTGAATAAGCCCTCTCGCGCCGCCAGTGAGCACAGCTTTGGAGAAAAAATGCTCATATGGGTCGTATCTGGCGGCAACGTCCTCCATGCTTTCACGCAGCAGGTTGCCAATAGGGAACGCACAGGCAATTACATCGCCGTTAGGCTCAATGGACAGCGAGCTAATTTGGTCCAGCGGCTCAGTGTAAGGGTGTGAGCCGCAAGTATCATCCATGCAGAGACTGGGTCTTGGATAATATTCGGACAGATTTTCTATGGCGTTTCCAGCCATAAATATATCATCACCATGTCCCACCGGTACGCCCAACGCTGTAAACTCAGCTAAGATCTCCTTTGTGCGGGTGTTCCAGGGGTTGTTATCAGCCTCGGTTACCACCCAGGAAGGCTGAAGCTGTACGTTACCCGGACACATCTCCGTTAACTGCCTGGCAAATTCCAGCACTGGCGAAATGGGTATCCTCTCCTGATGAAATGCGTCTACCGACAGCAGAATGCTATTGACCCCTGCTTCTATAAGCATTTCGGCAACCTGCTTAATGCGTTCAGGCCGTTTAGAGAAATAGCCGTTAGTTATAATCTGCCGGGTAGGAATGCCACAGTCTTTTGCCGTACTGTGCAGGGCACATATAGTCTCAGGGTAGAGCAGCGGCTCACCGCCAAAGGTCATAACGGACTGTATCGGGTAGTGTGTCGTAAGCCAGCGTATAGCCTCTACAGATTCCCTGACCGGCACATGGGGAGACCCGTGCCTATTCAGCCTGCCGCCTACGGAGCAGTGCCTGCACCGGCCTGTGCAGTGGTAGGTGGATATGAACTCTATACGGTTCAACTTCAAGTATTTTGATAATTTCATAACTATACCTCTTTCATTTTTATATAAATAATTGGGCGAAAAAGGTGCAGTTATAGAGCAGCGCTTATTTCAAACTGTATTCAGCCCGGTACGATCCGCTGCATAACTGCACCGAGCAGGTATCTCGCATTCTTATCCTCATAGTTTGTATTTTACGTGTCAATCCTTTATCACCTCATGCTTTTTGAGCAGCTCACGTAAAGCGGCCTGTTTTTCAACTGGCATAGTGGTAAGGGGCATACGGCAGAAGTTTGTGGAAATGAGACCCATCTGCCAAAGGGCTTCCTTGATTGGAATAGGATTTACATCCATGAAGAAGCCGTCCATCAAGTCAATATACCTGTTGCTGAGCTCACGGGCTGTGTCTAAATCACTTTTTAGCATGGCCTCAGTCAGCTGGTGCATCTCACTGGGCATGGCGTTTGAAAAAACAGAGATAACTCCCTTGCCGCCCAGTGCCATTATAGCCAGAGCCTGGCTGTCCTCCCCAGAGTATACATCAAGGTCATCGCCGCAGAGAGCAATAGTGCGGGCAACAGAGGCAGTGTCTCCGTTGGCCTCCTTGGTGGCCACGATATAGGGGTTTTTGGATAGTTCTCTATAGGTGGCGGGCTGGATATTGCAGCCCGTGCGGCTGGGGACATTATAGAGAATGCAGGGCATTTCAACGCAGTCGGCGATATAGTTGAAGCTCTCTAGCAGACCTTTCTGTGAGGTCTTATTGTAGTATGGGGTCACCAGGAGCAGGCCATCCGCGCCAAGCTCCTTTGCTTTTAAAGACAGTTCTACACAGAAGCATGTATCATTACTGCCAGTACCGGCAATGACCGGTACACGGCCCTTGACCTTCTCAATGATAAAGGACGTTACTTTCAGGTGCTCCTCTGTATTCATGGTGGCGGCTTCGCCGGTAGTGCCACAGGCAATTATAGCGTCGACCCTGCCGCTTATCTGCAGCTCGATCAGCTTTTCAAGCTCATCCCAGGCGACTTCGCCGCAATGGTTGAAAGGGGTGACAAGAGCGGTGCCTACGCCGGTAAAAACGGTATGTTTCATATAAGGATTCCTCCCAATATCAAAGTGAAAGGTTTAGTGTGTCTCAGTCGAAATATCCCAGCTTGCAGAGCAATTCGGCCATAAGCAGCCCGCCTCCTGCTGCACCCCGCAGAGTGTTGTGGGAGAGGCAGACAAACTTGTGATCGTACTGGGTGTCAGGACGCAGCCGGCCTGCGGAGATAGCCATGCCGCCTTCAATATCCCTGTCCAGCTTTGGCTGGGGACGGTTATTCTCATCAAAGTAATGGATGAATTGCTTTGGAGCGCTGGGCAGTTCCAGTTCCTGGGCGGGGCCCTTGAACTCCTTCCAGCGGCGGATTATCTCATCCCTGCTGACCTTGTTCTCCAGGGAGAAAAACACTGCGGCCATATGCCCGTCACTTACCGGCACCCTCAGGCACTGGGAGGTGATGGAAGGTGCTGTGGCATTGACGATCACGCCGTTTTCCACATGGCCCCATATTTTCAAGGGCTCACGCTCGGACTTCTCCTCCTCGCCGCCGATATAGGGTATCACATTGTCAAGGATCTCCGGCATGGTCTCGAAGGTCTTGCTGGCGCCGGAAATGGCCTGGTAAGTACAGGCAAGTACCTTTGTGACCCCCAAATCCATAAGGGGGTGTATAGCGGGAACATAGCTCTGCAGGGAGCAGTTGCACTTCACGGCGATAAATCCGCGCTTTGTGCCCAGACGCTTCCTCTGGTGCTCAATAACTTCATGATGGCTGGCGTTAAGCTCGGGAATTATCATGGGTACATCAGGGGTGCTGCGATGCTCCTTATTGTTGGAGATAACAGGGCACTCCAGTTTGGCGTAGGCCTCCTCCAGGGCTATTATCTCATCAGACTTCATATTTACAGCGCAGAAAACAAAGTCTACCAGAGATACTATTTTCTCCATATCAGCCTTAGCGTCAAGCACCGTAAGCTTCGCAATATCAGAGGGGACAGGCTCATTCATGGCCCAGCGGCCTGATACAGCCATCTCATAGGTTTTGCCGGCAGAGCTGGCGCTGGCGGCAAGGGCAGTTACCTTAAACCAGGGGTGGTTTTTCAAAATAGTAGTGAAGCGCTGGCCTACTATTCCTGTACATCCGATTATACCTACACGATACTGTTTCATTTTCTTCTTCCTTTCATGCCTAAACTAGAAAACCAGTTGAAAAATCTCCGGCAATCATATATAATAGACTCAATTATCCCGTCTATTATACCCTAGTATGTGCCGCTTGTCAATTTTTTCAGCCAGCATATACTATGATTTTTTCATATGGAGAGTGAAGAAATGGACGCGTCACCCATGAAGACCAGTGATTTTTCCTACTACCTGCCCCAGGAGCTAATAGCCCAGACTCCCATAGAGCCCAGGGATTCATCCAGGCTTATGACCCTTGATAAACATACCGGCGAGACTTGTCACCGGCACTTTTATGATATTGTAGATCTAATACAGTCTGGGGACTGCCTAGTACTAAACGATTCCCGGGTACTTCCCGCCAGGATATACGGCGTAAAGGAGGACACCGGGGCCCATGTGGAGTTTTTGCTATTGGAGAATAAAGGCAATGACACCTGGGAGGCCCTGTGCAGGCCCGGTAAACGGGCCAAAGAGGGAAGCAGATTTGTCTTTGGGGGAGGGCTCTTTACAGGAGAGGTAGTAGACGTTAAGGAGGACGGGAACAGGCTGGTGCGCTTCAGCTATGAAGGGGTATTCTTCGCGCTGCTGGATGAAATAGGGCAGATGCCCCTGCCGCCATATATCAAAGAGAAGCTGGATGATAAGGAGCGCTATCAGACGGTGTATTCCAAGGAGATAGGCTCTGCTGCAGCGCCAACAGCCGGGCTCCATTTTACGCCTGGGCTGTTGGATAAGCTGAAGAGAAAAGGGGTGGAGCTGGGCTATGTGACCTTACACGTAGGCCTTGGCACTTTCCGTCCAGTAAGCGTGGATAGGATAACAGACCATAAAATGCATGCTGAGCATTACTACATGCCCGCAAGTACGGCTGAGCTGATAAACCGCACAAAAGAGAGGGGAGGCAGGGTGATAGCAGTGGGTACGACCAGCTGCCGTACAATAGAATCTGTAGCCCAGAGAGAGGGCTGCTTTAGGGAGAGTTCAGGTTGGACTGATATTTTTATTTATCCCGGCTATAAGTTTAGAGGCGTGGACGCGCTTATAACTAACTTCCATTTGCCGGAGAGCACGCTTATTATGCTGGTGTCCGCACTTGCAGGTAGGGAGAATGTGCTGAGGGCTTATAAGGAAGCGGTGAATGAACAGTATCGATTTTTTAGTTTTGGTGATGCGATGTTTGTCGTATGACGGAAAATTGAATCAAGAGCAAGACGCCGAAAAGCCCAGAAGCCATGATGTTTATGTTGATAAGGAAGTATAGATACCAACTGATCATTAACGCTGACAAACAGGGTGCAAGCAAAAACAGAGGGACAATTACGTTTT
>CANPBX010000063.1 GCA_947572385.1 uncultured Clostridia bacterium | reverse complement strand
AACAAAAACAGCGCCTCAATTTTTCCGACGCTGTCTTTGCCTGCTGTGCTTTTTTACGGAAACCTTTTCGAGAACTGGAAGGGTTGCTTTACAGGAAACGCTTTCCGGTAAGGCGGGGACGGGCTTTCCAGAGACCTGTTTCCTCGGGTAATCGGATTTCTTGGTTTTATCTTCCGGCACGATAGCGGGGATCTTTGGGGGGCGCTTAACTTAATGGCATTGCCTGACCTGGGACATATTTTCCTAACGCCGTGACCACAATCCGCATAAGATGCCATATAAAGTATTTCGGTAAAGGAGTCCTGCACATGAATTTGCCCAATGCCCACCTTCTTCCCATGCTGTGCGGCAGACCGCAGGCCCAGGCCAGCATAACCGGCAGCGATAGCTTTCCCAGCATATCCGGCTGGGTGCGTTTTTACCAGATAAACGAAGGGGTGATCGTCTATGCCGAAGTCAGTGGACTTCCTAAGTCCGACCAGCCCTGCCAGGAAAGAATTTTCGGGTTTCACATTCACCAGGGTACCGACTGCGGCGGCAGCGGGGATGGACCGTTCCCAAACGCCATGTCCCATTACGATTCGAAGGATCGCAAGCACCCCTACCATGCGGGCGATCTGCCCGCGCTGTTCGGGAATGACGGCCTTGCGGTATCCGCATTTTTGACCGACCGATTTTTTGTAGAGGATATCATCGGAAAAGTGGTCATCCTCCACGACCGCCCCGACGACTTCACCACGCAGCCCTCCGGCAATTCCGGCACAAAGATCGCCTGCGGGGTAATTCAGAGGACGCCCGGCTTTTGCGGCTGACGTGTCTCTTTAGGCGTCGGCTGGGATAGTTTCCGTTGATAGTATCAGGACACCATTTCTATGTACTCCCCATACCTTCTGCTGCCTGTCTTTATCTGTGCTAATTCCCAAAAGGGTGCTATAATAGCCACGATCGGTAGATAGACGGCTTCCTAAAAAGGAATTACGCTGTTATAGCCTGGTAGACAGGCGTGTATGCTTATTCACAAAATACCGGGAGGCTTGCTGCTATGGAAGCGGGAGCTTTATTCGAAAGGCTGGCCGTGAAAGGAATATCACAGTTGAGGAAATGCGGGCGATCAGCTGAGCTGGTGTCCGAACCTTTGAATATGGGTGCATAGGTATAAAAATATTGGAGATCAACACCTTTGCCGGAGGTTTTTCCAATGTTTTTTCTTGCGCTGAATTCTATTAAAAACTGTTCCTTTAGACAAAAGTTAGTTGGAGGAGGACTACACTAAAGACCAGATGACGTTTAAAGAGTATATGCCTCGTTTACGGGTCGCAAGAATGACAGAGAATAAGTAAAGGACCGCTTTTGCGGCGGCCCGTGACTGTAATGCGGTGTCAAACATTCAATGCCCCTTTATGGGAGAAGTTCGTGCTTTCCACTTCTAAGGGGGGATCCGCATACAAAAACAGAGGGAAGCCAAAAAACTTCCCTCTGTTTTATTACTGTCTAAAACCCGGCTTACTTTATAACCAAAACAGTAGACGTCTCATTGATATGCCCGAAGAACGCCTCGCCGTTGGTGGAGAAACCGATACTGGGGTAACGCCCGAAGAGCTCGCAGTATGGGCCGACAAGATCCTCCTTCTGCATCTCCAAGGTGCGGTACAGGCAGTTGAAGTTGATGAGGCCGGCGGGCTCGTAGGTGATAGCATCGTCCAGGGCCTTCTTGGTGTCCTCAACAATGTTGCCGATTTCCAGAACGTTGATCTCAGTCCCCTCAGGCAGGCCGCAGTGCAGGGTAATGCCGCCGTCCTGTATCTGGTTGAAGGTGCGCACGAAAATCTCGGTGTCCGCCACAACGCCCAGAGGGTTGCTCACAAAGTGGTCCTGGATCTCCTCCAGGGGCACTCCCAGGACCTCGGCGTAGACCTCACCGCAGGGGCGTCCGTCAAACTCGTAGAGTATGCGGTTGCGCATATCGGACTTGGTGACCAGAAGCTTGCGCTCAGACAGGATATGGGCGCTCTGGGTCTTGAGCACATCGTAGCCGTTCACGGTCTTGAGCACCGCCAGCACAGCTGCGCCGCTGTAGCTTCTGCCATTGGCATAGACCAGGGACTCGCCGCTGTCCGCAGCAGAGGAGGAGCCGCCCACAAATAGCAGGTCTGTTACAGTGCCCAGGCGGTCCATGAATATCTCCTCAGACTTTGCGCTGGATTCAAACATTACAAGGCCCACATAGCTCTCGTAGTCGGCAAGGACCTGGTCCACGCCGCCGAAATAGCCGTGCATATCCTCAAGAACTCCTCTGAGGTCCGGGTCGGAGCTTATGTTCTCCACAACGCGTACACAGACGTCCTCAACGCTCCCGCTGTCCATAGCCATAATGCTCACAGCGCCGTCGGTGAAGTCCGAATTGCAGTATTCGCTGTGGGAAGTGGAGCCGATGATCTCAGCGCCGGGGAAAGCCTCCTTCAGCGCCGTCTCGGGATGTACGTATATGCTGGACGCAAAAAATAGAAGCAGCTTCGGCTGAAAGCCCGCCAGAGCTTCAGAAGCCTGACGAGCCATATCCTGGCTGTCTGTTCCTTTAATTAAAACCGTCTTAATTGCCAAATTTCTTCCCGCCTTTCAAAAGTATTTTGTATTGCTTAAACCGGAACTCCAAACTCTTTGGCAACCTCGCGTACCTTCAGTATGATCGCCGGGTCGTCAGGGGAGATCGCAGTGTATTTATCCACTGCGATCCCCTTGAGATACATCTTTGTGCGCACAGAGTTTTCGATGACAAGATTGCCCTTACCCTTCTGGGTGATGACCTGCTGGATCATGTTGTAAACCTGCCCTGCCAATAAATTCACCTTCTCTCTTGAAAAATGCGGTCAATACGCTGCTGATAACATGAATATTTTAGCATATATGTGTTTTGATGTCAATAATTTTTCCTGAAAGGCACTATATCTATGGCCTGCCGATGGAGCAGTTTCTGAGCGCGCTGCGCAAGTTTATGGAGATGAGAACGCTGATGCCCATTGTTCTGCATGAGCTTGTGGAGAGGGTAGACGTGTACCACGTCCAAGGGAAGGGTAAGGATAAGACATAGAAGATCGTGATCCACTACGATCTTATCGGCACACTGGATCTACCGCAGATCGAGGAATACCCGGACAATGTGCTGCTGGACAGCCGCTATGGGGTGGCAAAAAGCGCGTCAGGGCAGAACAAAAGACAAGGAGATGTGTAAAATGTCTAAGTTTACAGAAAGCAAGATAGACCGTGCCTATTGTCCGGCTCCTTCGCGTTGTTTTCGCCGCCTTTCGGCCTGAGCGATCTCTTATACTCTGAGACACACTCTCCGGTCTCCTGTGAGTGTGTGCTTGGTGTACGCTTTTCTCTCAATCACCTCCGACTGTTACTGCACCCCTCGATCCTTTCCCTATCTGAACTGGCTTTCGCAATTACCTATAATTATCTCATATTATGAGGATTCTTTCAAATTTCACAAAAGAAAAGAGCACCCTTTGTGAAGTGCTAAGCAATGGATATGGAACTATTCCTGCCCGGCGAGCTTTTTGACTTCTTCCAGTTCAAGACCAAATATCGCTGATGTCCTCCAGGCTCAGACCACGGGAAAGCATACGCTTTATGATTTTGGCCTCCCCCTGTTCAAAGTCATCTTGCGTTCGTCCATCACCTTCATGCCATAGTCATGCTCCCGAATTAGAACATAGGAAATCCGGTCACTGTAGAAAGAAAGGGGAGTCTTTATCAGGAGGATGTTGCAGGGTCCGCATAAAGGAAGTGGTTTTATGGCGGATATCGCATTTAGTCCAAGACAAGCCGCCAGAATTTCAGAGCGTGCCCAAGATATTCGTCCGGATCGCTCTCGGGGGCGTAGGGCGGCAGAAAGAACAGCTCGATTTTGTCCCGGTGCCTGTCCAGCCAGGCTGTGGCCTTTTCCGTTATGTACCTTTAGATCGTCCAAAATCAGGAAGACCCTTCGGCTGGAGGTACGAACCAGCCGGTCCATAAATTGGATCAGGCGCCGCTGATCTACAGGATCCCCGAACAGCGTAAAGCGAAGGCCACCTTGCCTGCTCAGGGCAGGAAGCATATTCAGCCGCTCTCTTTTCATCTCCACCGGCAGGACCCTGCTGGCGCGAGTCTGCTGCACTCCGGTCAATTCCGCTATTTCTTCCCGGTTTCCACCATCTTTTTGAGGCGCACGACCTGCCCGCGTATCTGTTTGAGTTTCCCACTGTTCAGTTTTCGTAAATCCATGTATTCCTCACTGCCTATTTTACCAATTTCTGCTGCATTTTGTTAGATCATTTTTCGGAAATAATAGTACATAGCACCGGGTACGCAGCCGGATAATGATTCCACCGAAGCCCTTTTCCCGCCATTGCGGCACTGGCCATTATCTCGAAGGATGTCAGTGGGAACAAGCGAAGTTTCAGCCAGCAAATCATAGTGCTCCTTATATTGGAATGGCTCGAGCCAATCATGCCTGGCGTCAAAATCGCAGCCGGTCTCCCCAATGACCGGGCCCTTCCACTCCCAGAGGTCGGGCTCACTGCCGAACCATGCGGCAGGGTCCACGTTTTCCTCCACCAAAAAGCCGGGGATGGAGCTCTCAAACAGAGGTATAGATCCCCATCGCTCCACTGCGGCAGTAAACTCCTCCTTGGTGTGTATGATAAATTGGAGACAGCCCATTGGGAAATCCACTGTTCTTTTTCTTGTCGCTATATCTAATATAGCGTGGGACCCCATTGGCAGTATCCAGGATTTGTGTGGCAAATTGTAAGCTGGCTCAAACATTAAGATGATAGATCACCATACAACGGTTTAATATCTGCCACTTGGTCATGAACTAAATGAGAATATAGAGCTCAACCAAACGGCACCGGCAGCATTACATTGCCGATCCTGGGCTTTGCCCAGGACTTGGCAGCGGAACTTGCCATCCAAATTTCCCAGAGTCTCAGCGCTGGGGGACAGCAAGTCACTTCTGTATTTCCTCGTTCGTGCCCTCGGGGCTGAACATCATGCTGGATCTGCTACTGATCCTATGCACTCCCCTGGAGGTGGCGGGTGCAGCCTGTGATTTCCCAAGGCGTTTCCGCGCTGCCGCGTCTGGCGCTCATTCTGAAAAGGGCCAATGTGCTTCCCTTCAATGGTTGCCGCGAAAAGCGGCAGCCGCCCGTGATCCTGCAAAACCTACGGCTGGGCCTGCACATTACATTCCAGTCTCCATCATCGCCAAAAGGCCGCGCAGGGGCAAGGCTTTCTCGAATTCAAGGTGCAGAAACTTATCGGAAAACTGACTAGTGGTGCCAGAAAGGATCTGAACAGGGCGTATCTGCCCTTGCAGGCGTAGTTTGGGAAGAAAAAACCTGCCGGTGGAAGGTCTCAAAAATGCTGGTTCCTTTGTGGACGCAAATAGTGATCTCCTCCTCCGGGCTCCCGGTCCTGGACCGCGGCCCGCAGCTTGGCAGCGGTATCCTCCCAGCTGCTTTTCTTGTGGTCCATTGGCCTTTTCTCCTTCGGAAAGTATGGTGTAATCATTATATCACTCCTCTCTGCGAAAAGCCAATGAGAAATTGCCACAGTATCTCTAAACTTTCAAATGGCAGATGGAGCGATATATTGGAATAAATAACACTGCGGTATGATATGGCAGACTATTTGTTTGGTCTTCCATACGCCTGCCTCTCTCTTGGACAATAGACCCTAACACTCCTATTGTCCCTGAAAGGGGTATTTTTTGTATAATTTTTTCCCCTCGCATATATGTCTGCGCGCTAAACCCAGCGGCGGCATTTACTCCTCCCCATTCCAGCAGTAGGTGCAGAGCTTGCACTTCGGCAGCCCCACCGACTCCACCATATCATCCAGCCGGTGATACCGAAGTGAGGTAAAGTTTAGCTTTTTGCATATGGTATCCACCATGTTCTGGTACTCCTGTGTGTCCGGGTCGGCATACTTTTTGAAATTATCCGGATGGTTGTTGCCCTCCAGCTCCGCTATGACCCGGCGGGAGATAAGGTCGTCAAGGGACGCCGAGCGGGAGAAGTTCAGGTATTTGCAGCCAAACATTGGCGGCGGGCAGGCGGGGCGCACGTGGACCTCCCGGGCGCCGCTCTTGTATAGGAACTCCGTGGTCTCCCTGAGCTGGGTGCCCCTAACAATGGAGTCGTCTATAAGCAGCAGGCTGCGGTCCTTTATAAGGCCGTGGACAGGGATAAGCTTCATATGAGCTATGAGATTCCGCTGGCTCTGCATGGTGGGCATAAATGACCTGGGCCAGGTCGGGGTATACTTGATGAATGGCCTTGAAAATGGTATACCCGAGGCGTTGGCATAACCCACCGCGTGGGCCGTACCGGAGTCGGGCACACCTGCCACATTGTCCGGCGGCGCGTCGGGAAAGCTGTCGCGCTTTGCAAGGAGGGCGCCGCAGTTATAGCGCATCTCCTCCACGTTTACCCCCTCGTATGAGGAGGTTGGGTAGCCGTAATACACCCACAAAAATGTGCATATCTTCATATTACTGCCGGGTCTTGACAGCGTCTCCACAGCCTCGGGACATACGGCGACTATCTCCCCCGGGCCCAGCTCCCGCTCCTCCTTATAGCCCAGGTTCAGATATGCAAAGCTCTCGAAGGACACGCAGCGCGCCCCCTCCTTCATGCCTATGGACACAGGAGTGCGGCCCAGCCTGTCCCTTGCCGCAAGTATTCCCTTGGAGGTCAGAAGCAAAAGGCTCATGGAGCCGTCAACGGCCTCCTGCGCGTAGCGTATACCGTCTATAATATTGTCCTTCTGATTTATCAGGGCAGCCACAAGCTCTGTCTGGTTGATGTCACCGCCGCTCATCTCCATAAAGTGGGAGTGCCCGCCTGAAAATATCTCACTCACAAGCTGGTCCGTATTGTTTATCTTGCCCACGGTGACAATGGCATAGGTGCCGTGGTGGGAGCGCACCACCAGCGGCTGTGGCTCATAGTCTGATATGCAGCCTATGCCCAGCTGGCCGTGCATCTCCGATACCTCTTTGTCGAATTTAGTACGGAACGGTGAGTTCTCGATATTGTGGATGGACCTGTCAAAGCCCTTCTCTCTGTCATATACCGCCATGCCTGCCCTGCGGGTGCCCAGGTGGGAATGGTAGTCCGTGCCGAAAAACAGGTCGAAGATACAATTTTCCTTTGCCGCAACTCCAAAAAAACCGCCCATATTTTAGCCGTCCTTCCGTATAAATAATGCTTGAGTGTTACGCAGATAATTATACCATGATTCGCTCGCATATGCCAGTGGCAAAACGGAAAAAAGAGCGGATAAGGTTGCACATAAAATGGAAATGTAAAATGAGAAATCGGTGCAAAACATAAAATTTGCAAGACCTTGAAAATAAACTTGCATTTTTATAGAAGATGTATTAGAATATATAGGGTTTAAAGGAGAAAAATGAAAACATATATGGCTGAATTATTCATGGAGGATAGTTATAATGAAAGCAACTGTAATGAGCGCGAAGAAAATGAAGCATATGAGCACAGAGGAACTGGAGGCAATAGAGCAGCAGTCCCTCAGTGAGTACCGCGAGATAAAGTCAAGGGGCCTGAGCCTTAATATGTCCCGGGGCGTGCCCTGCGTAGAGCAGCTTGACCTGGCGCTTGGGGTGCTTGAGGCCCTCCACGCCCGCAGCGAGTTTGCAAACTCCAACGGCGACGACTGCCGCAACTACGGCGTTTGGAACGGCCTCTTGGAAATGCGGGAGATCTTCTCGGAGCTGCTGGGGGTGCCGGCCGACCAGATCATTTTGGGCAATAACTCCAGCCTCCAGATGATGTTCGACACTATCTCCCAGGGCTATACCCACGGCTGCGGCGGGCATACCCCATGGTGCAGGCAGGGCGAGGTGAAGTTTCTCTGCCCTTCCCCCGGCTATGACAGGCACTTCGCCGTCACTGAGTATTTCGGCATAAAGATGATACCCGTGCCCATGCTCCCCACCGGCCCTGACATGGACATGATAGAGGAGCTTGTAAAGGACCCCACTGTGAAGGGCTGTTGGTGCGTGCCCAAATATTCCAACCCTACCGGCGTTACCTATTCCGACGAGACCGTCCGGCGCTTTGCAAGGCTCCGCCCCGCCGCCCCGGACTTCAGGATCATGTGGGACAACGCCTACTGTGTCCACGACCTCACCGACGAGCCTGTGGAGCTTCTGAATATATACGAGGAGTGCGTAAAGGAGGGCACCGAGGACCAGGTGATCATCTTTGCCTCCACCTCGAAGATATCCTTCCCCGGCGCAGGCGTGGCGGCACTGGCCTCCAGCGCCAATACCATCCAGAGCCTCAAGGGGCGCACCACTGTGCAGACCATCGGCTCCGACAAGCTGAACCAGCTCAGGCATGTGCTGTTCCTGCACGACGCCGACGGCGTGCGCGGCCTGATGAAGGGCCACCGCCAGATACTCCGTCCCAAGTTCCGTATCGTGCTGGACGCCCTGGAGCGTGAGCTGGGCAGCCTGGGAATTGCCAGATGGAGCGAACCCAAGGGCGGGTATTTTGTATGCCTGGATGTGCCGGACGGCTGTGCCAAGCGGGTAGTGGGGCTCTGCAAGGAGGCTGGTGTCACCCTCACCGACGCCGGGGCAACCTACCCCTACGGCAACGACCCCAGGGACAGCAACATCCGCATAGCGCCGTCCTTCCCTCCCCAGAATGAGCTGAGGGAGGCCATGGAGCTGCTGTGCGTAGCAATAAAGCTGGCGGCGGCAGAGAAGCTGCTGGCTGAGAGAGAATAACTAAGAAGCAGCCCCGGAGAGTTCCAGACTCCGGGGCTGGCTTTGGGAAATGGAGGGATCATTCCATGGAGAAAATATGCACCATTTCATTCAGCGGGCGGTCCGGAGGAAATTGTGCCAGCATAGCCGGTGAGATAGAAAACTTCTGGCTCGGCAAGGGAGATATAGAAGTTTTTGACTTCTCCACTTTTAAGGTTACCCCCTGTGGGCGGTGCAGCTGCGAGTGTTTCAAGGAGCGGGAGAGCTGTCCATATTTCGGCGACTCTGAATTCACTATCTGCGACACGATCACAAACAGCAGCCTTACATACTTCATCGTGCCAAACTACTGTGACTACCCCTGCGCCAACTTCTTCATCTTTAACGAGCGCTCCCAGTGCTATTTCCAGCGCCGCCACAAGCTGCTGGAGCGGTATCTGGCCGTAAAAAAGAAGTTTATCGTAGTGAGCAACACCGGTATGGATAACTTCACAGCCGCCTTCCGCTATCATGTGCCAGAGGGCTCTGAGCCGGATGTGCTGTTTCTCGCCGCAAAAAAGTTTGGAAAGGTCAGTATACATGGTGACCTGATGTCCTCTGACAAGGCACGGGAGGCTGTCCGGGAGTTTATAGTGCCGTAATATGCCAAATCGCTCATTTTAGAGGAAAATTTTGCCAAAAGTCTTGAATATTCCCGCGTTTTTGATTATAATTAATGCAGATTGGTATTTTGGGCAGCGTTCGCAAAACGCCTATGTCCGAAACATTATGAAACCGAAAGGAGTACCAATATGAACTATTCCCATGAAGTGGAAAATATGTGCAC
>CANPBX010000062.1 GCA_947572385.1 uncultured Clostridia bacterium | reverse complement strand
CTCCTGTCTTTTTTGATGCTTCCATTCTATCACTATTTCACCGCCTTGTGTAGACGCTATTTAATCATCTTAAAATAGTAGTGACACAGAAAACAACTTATAGTAAAATTTATTCATATACCATTTTGAAACCCAGTGAGTATATTTGGTTCAGACATTTGTATTATGTAGAGCTTTCTTCAAAAAAACAAGGTATAGGAAGTGGCCCGGAAAACAAAGAGCTTGTTCGGGCTTGGTCCACGACTGCAATCAACTAAAAGATAACCTGATTTTGCTCTGCCCATCCATAATCGGGCCATGCTTAGCACAGAACAATGGCGTTCTGTGCTATTTTTTCCATATATTGCATTAGGAACGTGCATAAAATGCGCAGACCCCGTTACACCGGCTGAGATTTCGATGGCGGTAGGGTCGAGGCAAACAGGTCGGACGACCGCCTGCAAAATTTCTTTGAGGATAAGCCGGACGAGGAAACCCGCGCCGCGCTGAAAAGCAACGGCTTTCGCTGGGCTTCCAGTGTGGGTGCTTGGCAGCGCCAGCTGAACGATAACGCCATATATGCGGCTGACCGGCTGGAGTGCATACGGCCTCTGACAGATGAAAACCCGTCTGAACTGCAAAGGCGTGTTAGATTGGAGCGGCAGACGGAGGCTGACGAGCCGGAACTCATCCCTGACCAGGATAACCCCGAAGAACAGGCGCAGGACAGCGGGATACAGATGTGTTGACAAAATAGAGGTTCACGCTATGTAAAACACGAAGACAATGACCATTCAGATGCCCGAGGAAACCTATCAGCGCATGAAGGAATATCTCAAACGCCACCAGGCCAAGCATAAGGATTTTTTGACCCGGCTGCTGGAGACGGCGCCAGAAAAGGAAGGCTCTTCTGCGGCGGAGGGGGGCAATGGGTAAACAAAAACAGTTGCTTTTTGCGCTGGATCCGGGTATAATATTTGTAGAGAGAAGGTGGTTCCCGTGAGCGTCAGCATAGAAGATATCAACTTGTCCAATGACCTGGTCTTCTCAGAGGTCATGCGCCAGCCTGAGAATGTCAAACCGTTTCTGGAGGCGGTGCTTGAGAAGAAGATCGCGGACATCGCCTACATCGAAAAGCAGCAGGACGTCAAGGCCGACAAGGTAAAGGTGGAGAGGCTTATGACATTGGCGGCGAAGATTGGGGATGCGCGGTTTTATGCGCGCAAAGAGGCTTTGGAAGAAGGTCGCGCTGAAGGCGAGCATAGTGCAATGGTTGGCTTGGTCAAGCGGCTGCTAAAACAGCAGAGGTCTTTGGAGGACATTTCTGACATCTGCGGTCTGGATTTGGATGAAATCAAAAAAATCGCGGAGGACGAGTAGGCGTCAACCCCTGCGAAACAGTTCTTCATAAGTGGCATCTTTTTTGTATGGTCGTCCCATGTTTACACATCTTAAAAGATGTTACACCGAAAAAACCCCGAAATTCCGGGGTTTTTTCGGTGTTCAATGGAATCTGGACCTGCGTGGCTGGGAAAAAGCAAGTCTGGGCAGCAGAAAACAAAATATTTTTTGAGAGGGACCAGAGAGAGCTTTAGTCCCTTTTTTGCGTTCTGAGGGAAAAAGAAAGGATCGTGTGGAGTGCCAAACTTTACAAAAAGTAAAACGGATAGGGCCTATGAGTCATTTATGAAACAGTTCCCAGGCTTCCAGCGAGATCCGCCCGAAGCCGAAACCATACGCAAGGACATGGAGCAGAACAAAAAGAAGAAAGAAGGCCGTAGGGACGCGGATCCGGTTGAACAGCCTGTGAAACGATGAGATGGATGATGCCTTCAATATTGCCGAGTCTACTCATAACATAAAGTGGGACAACGGCAGGTCGTTGAGCCTCATGCCCTTTGAGGACAGTTTCACGGCGATCCAGGAGGAACAGCTCTATGAGAAGATCCTGGGTAAGCTGACATCCCAGACCACAGGCGAGAGCCATATTCTTGTCACAGACCAAAATGGAGGTACAGCACGTTCCTAACTTAAAAAGGTTAGGCGCGCAGCCAAAATAAGAACAGAATATCGAAAGGAGCTTCTGGAAAGGTTTCATAGAACTGATCGTCCAACAGGTGGACTGACGGGGTAACGCCCGGAAACGCCTGCTCTGCATTATCTCCAAAATGCTGAAAGCACCCATTCAAGGGTCAGGGCATACCAGAAGGAGGAATGCCTCAAGGCGGTATTCTCAGCCCGCTATTGGCAAATGTGGTGCTAAACGAGCTTGATCGGTGGATCGCAAAACACATAAAGAATTTCCCTGCACCCAGGCCAGGTACAACGCTCTGGGACGTGGCAGTTCGGCTGTTTGAGGGTACAAAATTGTGGCTGAAAGAGCGGCTAGGTTTGGAAGCCAGTCCTGAAAAATCAAAAATCGTGTATCGCAAAAACAGTATTCTGAGTTTCTGGGATCCAAACTAAAGCTCCGCCCAAAGAGTGGATGGGAGCATAAAATCTCATATGACAGGCAAGGACTGAGCATGGGATCGAACGATAAGCGTATCTCTCTGTATGTTTCCCAGCGTGGAAAGTGTGCAATTTCTAAAGGGCCCTTGCGTTTGGGAGATATGGAGGTACACCGCCAGATCCCTAAAGCCAGTAAAGCGGCTGGACAATTATTCTGACCTTGCGCTGGCGACAGGGGATGTACATAAACTCATCCACGCTGCTGAACCCAACACCATACAGAAATACCTGGACAAGCTGAAAGACACGAAACTGAACTTTGCCAAGCTGAACAAATTCCGCTCATTGGTTGGCAACTGTAAAATCGAATATAGGTAATATTTGATGGGACGCCGTGTGCTGGGAAACTGTCGCGCACGGTGCTAAGCTGTGGAAGGTCTGGAGATCGCTTCAAAGGATCGCCTATCGTAAAAATTCGCGCGGAGGGCCTGGCTCCCGGCGAGTACACCGTCACGGAGATCTCCGACGATGTCGCCGCCCGGTATGAGATCCAGGAGGGCCAGACAGTCACCGTCAGCGCTGGCGGCTTTGCCGAAGTGAAGTTCCACAACGAGCTGCCCCGGGGCCAGATCGTAGAGCTGGAGCTTCTGCCCGGCTATGTGCCGCTGGGGCTGTGCTTCGGCGCCAGCATGAGCCCGCCCAAATTCCAGCGGCAGTATGCCATCACGGAGCTTCATGAGCCGTCACCCGAAGTGTGACGCTCACATCCTGAAGCCCCTCCGCTGAGAAGGTGACCCTGCATTCGCCAGCGTCCATCCCGCCGCGAATAACCGCCATCACCCGCCCGTGGAACGCCGGGCAGGCACTGCTCTGATAGCTCCCCTCGCTGCTGGGGTCAGCCGAGCCAAAGCCCTGCAAACTGCCCGCGCCATCGACCTTGACCGTGACAGTTCTGCCGTCAGACAAATTGCCAGCACCCTTCTCGTCCACCAGGTCAGCCATAACAAAGCTGAGACCCTGTCCCCCGGCCTGGACAGTCTCGTTGTAAACAGTCACCTTTATGGCTGCAACAGCACCCGCCGTGCTGAGTAAATCCTCACCGCAAGGCTTGCCGTCCCGGTAGCCCACGGCCTTTAGCTCACCCGGCTGATAGTCCACCTCATAGGCGGCAGTATAGGGCAGCACCTCGCCTATCTTCTTGCGGCCCATGGACTTGCCGTTCACGGTCAGCTCCACCTCGTCACAGTCGGCCAGCACGTACACTCGGGTAGGCTTGCCCTCCTGACCGGGATACGTCCAACTGTGCAGGGAGTCAAAATATTTCCAGTTGTTGCTGTCGAACGCCTTGCCAAAAACCTCCGGCCGATGCACGGCAATGTACGGCTCATGGCGAAGCCCAAAGGCTATCTCTCTCAAATAGCTGACCGGCCTTCTAGCAGCGTTCAGGTCGATATCCCCACAGTAGGCCAGCCGGTCGGGGAACATCCCCTGGGCAGTGACCTCGCCGTAGTGAGGAATACCGATGCCCGCCTCGCCCAGGTAGTCGTAGCCCGTCCAGGTGAAGTCGCCGATGACGTGGGGGTTGTCCCGGACGATGGGCCAGAGACGCCCGATCTCCGGGGGGAAGGTCTCGCTGCCCACAACAACACGGTCAGGGTGCCGGAGGTTCTCGGGAATATGCCGGGCGGTCAGGTAGTTGTAGCCTGCAACGTCCACGCTGCTGACAGAGGGCTCCAGGCGCTCCGTGAGCAGGGCACTTTCCGAGAACTTGTCGGTCTGCTCCCACTGGGACGCGCCCATCATGCTGTTCAGGGCCTCGCTGCCCGCTCCGGCATTGCTGGCACTGATGGTTTCCTGCTTCTCCTGCTCCATCATGCTGCCCAGAGCGTCCGACACCGCCAGAAAGCCGTTGATACCACAAGTTGTGTATCTGGTGGGGTCCATCCCCTTTATTTTCTCTGTGATGGCCCGGTGCAGGGTGTAGCCTTGGGCCTTGCTGATCTCCGGAATTTCGTTGCCGGTGCTGTAGAGCACCACGCTGGGGTGGTTGTAGTCCTTGGCCACCATATCCTCTGCCGCGGCTTCCCAGGACTTGGCGAAATCCAAGCCGAAGTCGTGGGGGTTCTTAGGCTCGTTCCACATATCTGCCAGCTCGTCCATGACCAGGATCCCCACGTCATCACAGGCTTTCAGCAGGGACGGCCCCGCAGGATGGTGGGCGCTGCGGATGGCGTTGAAGCCCGCTTCCTTCAGCTGTTCCATGCGGAAACGCTCGGCCTCATAGAGGTTCGTGCAGCCGATCACGCCGTTGTCGTGATGAATGCAGGCTCCCCGGAGCTTCACGGTCTTGCCGTTGATGCGAAGCCCCTGGCGGGCGTCCAGCTGTAGGGTGCGGATGCCGAAGCGGGGTGTTTCAGCGTCCAGCATGATCTCGCCCTCATAAAGCTCGGCTTTGCAGGCGTACATCTTTGGGGTCTCCGGCGACCAGAGGGTGGGACTGTCCACCGCCACTCGCTGGAAGAAGCTGTTCTCCCCAGGGGCCAGACACAGCATTGCAGAAAGGGGCGCCGCGCCCTCAATATTCAGCCGCAGCTCCACGGTTTTAGGCTGGGCGCTTTGGTTCACGGCTCTGCCGTCCACACGGAGCACGGCGTAACCCTCCTCGATAGTCTCAGTGGTGATCCTAATATCACTTATATACGCGCTTCCGCCCTGCAAGAGGTACACATCACGGTAGATCCCCATGCCGGAGTACCACCTGGAAGCCTTCTCCTGGCCCAGAGCAAGCACCTTCAGCTCGTTCTCCTGACCATAGCGGAGATAGGAGGTCAGGTCCACGGTGAAGCCGGTGTAGCCGTAGGCGTGGCTCATAAGGAACTCACCGTTCAGGTAGACCATGGCTTTCTGCATGGCGCCCTCGAACTCCACCAGGGTGCGCCGGCCCTGCCAAGTCTCGGGGGCGGTGAAAGCTTTGGTGTAGGTGTAGGACTTCGCCGGGTAGAAGCCCGCCTGACCGCCGCTCTCGCAGTTGGGGTCCCGCTCCTCCTCGACCATGGCGTCATGGGGCAGGGTCACGGGCTTGCCCTGGGCCGCGCCGCCGAAGATGGCTGAGAAGGGGTCTTGCGTCCCGGGACTGACGGTCCAGCTTTCGTTGAATAATGTCTTTTTCATGTTTGCCTCCTTATATAGTTATATTTGATGTTTAGCATATCCGTTGTCCGGCGTGATTCAGGTCAGCCTGCGCGCCTGCTGGAGACTAAAAAAAATCTCACGTAGTCACGCTGGGAGCACGCTCGCTTATTCGCCGCTCTCTTCGGTAACGCATAGGCGGCACGCCGAACCTCTGCCGGAATAGCTTCACAAAATAGCTGCTGTCCCCGAAACCGCAGGCATACCCGGCCTCGGTAACGCTGCACTCTGTCTCAAGCATAATGGCGGCGGCCCTGCTCAGTCGGTAGTCGTTGAGGTATGCCACAGGGCTCAGCCCCGTGTACTGCTTGAAGTGGCTGTAGCACTGGGTGCGGCTGACTCCCGCAAAGGCGGTCAGCTGGTCTATGGCGATCTTCTCCTGGTAGTGGTCATGGATGTACGCAAGCATTTTCTTCACCGGCCCGTGAGCAGCCCCGCCGCTCCGCTGCCCGCCCTGCCGCATACGCCGGGAGGCATAGAGCCATATCCTGCTTATCTCCGAAAGGCACATGAGCTCATAGCCGTACTCCCCCTCCCGGAGCCCCGCTAGCCGCTCAAGGGCCAGGCGCACGGGAACCTCCTCCTCGCCGGCGCCGTCCCAGACAAGGCTCTCCTCCGAGCCGGAAAAGTATCTGAGAAAGCCCGAGTCCGGGTGCTCCTTGGCAAACAGGCTGGGTCGAAACACCACCACCATGATGAGGGCGCTCTCCATATCCTCCCGCTGGCGGGCTGTGTGCAGAACTCCGGAGTTGAGGAACAGGCACTCCCCGGCGGTCAGCAGCTGTGGGCGGCCGTTGATCGTGAAGTCCACGCCGCCGCGCAAAACGTAGTCCAGCTCCAGCTCCGGGTGCCAGTGGCAGTTCAGGGTGCGGCCTATAAGGGCTGAATAGTCCTCAAAGAAAATGTAGAAGGGAAAGGAAGGGTCTGGAAACAGGTTCTCCTCCATGCCCTCATGGTTCACCTGGACGTTATACACTGGCGTCCTCCGTATGATCATTATATAATTCGGGACAATCTATATATAAATCCCCTGAATATAGTATTATAATCATAGCATAGACGCGTTTATATTGTCAAGAAAAAGAGGGTTGAAATATGGAACGGGAAAAGAATATGACCACAGGCAGACCACTGAGGCTTATCGTTACCTTTGCGATCCCGCTGATGATTGGCGGCATCGGACAGCAGTTGTATACGTTAGTGGACTCCGCCGTGGTGGGCCGGGGCGTGGGCGTGGCGGGCCTTGCGGCAGTGGGAGCCACGGACTGGACTTACTGGGTATTCTTGTGGGGGATCCTCGGCCTGGCCCAGGGATTCTCCATCCCCATCGCCCAGGAGTTCGGAAAGGGAGATAAGGCCCGGGTGAAAAAAGCCGTGTCCATGTCCATCCTGCTGTCAGCGGCGCTGAGTATCCTCCTGACCCTGCTGGGGCTTGCTGCCCGGGGACCGGTGCTGAGACTGCTGAAAACCCCGGAGGATATTTTTGACAGCGCTGTGGCGTACATTACGGTGCTGTTTATAGGGCTGGGCGCGGTGATGGCCTACAATATGGCCTCCTCTATTTTGCGGGCATTCGGGGACGGGCGCACGCCGCTTATCGCTATGGTGCTGGCTTCGGCGATGAATATCCTTCTGGACTTGCTGTTCGTGCTGGTGTTCCGCTGGGGCGTGGCGGGCGCGGCAGTGGCGACTGTGATCGCTCAGGTTTTGGCGTTCCTGTACTGTGCCATGATCCTCTCAAAAAGCCAGTGGCTGGCCCTAACAAAAGAGGACTGGAAGCCGGACGCGCCCATGCTCCGCTGGCTGTGGAAGACCGGGGCCACCATGGCGGCTGCACAGATCCTTATTGCCATAGGCGGCATGGTCTTGCAGTCGGCCATCAATGCCCAGGGCAGCGTGTTCCTGGCTGGAGTCACGGCGGTGAACAAGCTTATCGGTCTGCTGGAGAGTTCAGCTATCGCCCTGGGGAGCGCCGTGACTACTTATATAGCGCAGAACTTTGGGGCCGGAGAGTACGGGCGGCTGCGTAAGGGACTGAAAGCTTCGCTGATCGTAGGCGTGCTGCTCTCGCTGGCCATTGGCACATTGATGATCCTTGCCGGGCGGCCTATCCTCAGCCTGTTCATCGATCCCGGCGACCCCAATGCCGGGACTGTGTCGGACATCGCCTGCCACTACCTGTTCATTATGAGCGTGCTGCTGTCCTCACTGTACGTGCTCCACGTCTGCCGCAACACGCTTCTGGGCATGGGCTGCAATATGGGCACGGTGGTCTCGGGGCTGATGGAGTTCTTTGCGAGGGCCTCTGTGGCGGTGTTCTTTTGCGGGGCATGGGGCGTGGAGACGCTCTATTTTGCGGAGCCTTTTGCCTGGTGCGCGTCTACGGCCAGCTTGATCTTTATGGTGCTCTGGCAGGTGCGGAGGCTGCCTGGGTAGGCTCAGACCTTCGGGTTTTGGCGGAAAAACGGAGTAGAAATAGCCGGAAATGTCTGAAAACTGCTGGAAAAACCGGCTCATCACAGCTCATAGCCCGAAGGCCGCAGGTCCGGATCCTGCCCCTCGCAACCCAAAATCCCCGGAAACTCTAGGGTTTCCGGGGATTTCATTTTGCATTTTCCCTTAGTTTCCCCTACCTGACCCATTCGTTGACCCATACGGGGAAACGACCGGATACTTCTAAACGCTGCCGGATAGTAAGTTGTCCATCGTCCGAGCCGCTTTTTTCTGTGCGGCGGTCGTGACGTGGGCGTAGGGGTCCAGGGTAAACCCCGCTGAATAGTGACCCAGCATACCCGACACCGTCTTAATGTCTACACCGTTTTGGAGTGCCAGGGTCGAAAAGCTGTGGCGAAGGTCTGCCCATGTCAAGCTAGAACTAATAAATTCTCGAAATTTTTGTAGATACTTATTCAGCTGCTTTTGTTTCCCACTTTACCCCAATAGAAACAGGCAGTTCGTTAAGGAACTTTAACAAAGCTACCACGCGATCATTGTAATACGGCCAAGCAGAGTAGCTATCGCATCATCCAAAGCAGATTGATATCCATGCTTTTGAAAATTGTACCAGTTTAGCAGATGTATATTATGGGGGCAGCTTATCCGAGTGGAGTTCAATTGATAGCTATATAAGGGATTTTCGAGAAGATTTAGTGGGTTCTGTACATTGTGCGATTGAGGCAGCTCCTTCCCCCACACCTACTTCAATGCCTTCTCCGACTCCAACAGCTACTCCTTCGCCAGCACCTGACGTTTCCCCAAGTCCTGACGATCCCACAATTCCTCCTGAAGGCAGTCCAACTCCTTTGCCGGATACCGCCAAGAAGTTCGATGATGTTGATCCCACGGCTTACTACGCAAAGGCGGTTGACTGGGCGGTAAAGAAAAATGTCACTTCTGGTATTAGCGAAACTAAATTCGGCCCCGGCAAACCCTGTACCAGAGGACAGATAGTCACTTTCCTGTGGCGGGCGGCAGGCTCACCAGAGGCGAAGGTCAGTTCCAACCAGTTTGCTGACATTAAACCAGGTGACTATTTCTATAAGGCGGTTCTTTGGGCGGTGGAGCAAAAAATAACTAGTGGGACAGACGAGTTACACTTCTCGCCAAATGCTCCGTGTACTCGCGCACAAGCAATCACGTTTATATGGCGAACGGAGGGGAAACCGGAGCCAGAGCGTAAGGCTCATTTCTCTGACGTGGCACCCAAAAGCTACTATGCTAGTGCTGTGGATTGGGGCGTTGAGTAGACTGTCCTCTGAATGATTTTCTGTTCTTCCAGTTCCCTGAGCTGTTGCGTCAGAGTTTTCGTTGTGATTTTCTCCAAGCGCCGTTGCAATTCATTGAAGCGCACGGCTCCTTTGGAAATCTGCCATAGGATTTTCAATTTCCACTTGCCGCCCAAAATGTTCAGGCCGATCTCCATAGGGCATTGATCTGTAATAGCAACCGCTTTTGCCATAATATTTCCTCCATAGCAGTATCAAAAAAGACACTACATATCAAAAAAGTGCGTTCTTGTTCATCCTTTTTGCCTGTGGTATCCTTGATGGTACCACATCCAAGCAAAGAAAGGAATGATTTTAATGATTGTAGACGGACACCAACACGTTATGCTCCCCACGTCCATGCAGATTCAGAAAATGGACGAGGCAGGGGTGGACAAAACGATTTTATTCTCAACGACCCCTCATGTTGAAAAGGCCGAAACCGCAACCTTAGACGCAATCGGTGCGGAAATGCAGGTATTGTATCAACTTCTGTCCGGCAGCCATTCTCCCGAAGCCAGGATCGCCAAAATGAAAGATACCATCCTGGAATTGAATCAGGCCATCCAGGATGCGCCAGAGCGGTTCTATGGCTTTGGCCCCGTACCGCTGGGGCTTGCTGACGGCGATACTGCCGCATGGGTAAAGGACTATATCATCGGAAACTCATTCAAAGGCATCGGAGAATTTACCCCTGGCTCTGGATCGCAGATCACGCAACTTGAATCTGTGTTCAAGGCCCTGACCGATCATCCTGGCCTGCCTATTTGGGTACACACATTCAATCCTGTCACGCTGAACGGCATTCAAATCCTCATGGAGCTGTGCCGGAAATACCCCACCGTGCCAGTTATCTTTGGACATATGGGCGGCTCAAACTGGATGGATGTG
>CANPBX010000061.1 GCA_947572385.1 uncultured Clostridia bacterium | reverse complement strand
ACATCCTGGGGCTGAATTCGGTCCCAAGGGTTCGGCTGTTCGCCGATTAAAGTGGTACGCGAGCTGGGTTCAGAACGTCGTGAGACAGTTCGGTCCCTATCTGTCGTGGGCGCAGGATATTTGAGGAGAGCTGTCCTTAGTACGAGAGGACCGGGATGGACACACCTCTGGCGCACCAGTTGTCATGCCAATGGCACGGCTGGGCAGCTATGTGTGGAACGGATAAACGCTGAAAGCATCTAAGCGTGAAGCCGCCTCCAAGATTAGATATCCCATAGCGCAAGCTAGTAAGGCCCCTTGTAGACTACAAGGTTGATAGGCTGCGTGTGTAAGCATGGTAACATGTTCAGCTTGGCAGTACTAATAGGCCGAGGGCTTGACCATATTTGTTCCCACCCTTTCTCGTCTTCTTCTTTTACGCTTTATCCAGTTTTTAAGGTACATGACTATTAGTTTAAAGGTAAAATATGAAAGGTTCAGTCCATCCAGTCGGATGGGCTGTTTTTCAATATGTTGAAGGTGTATGCATTTGACGGACCATCTTGGATTTTTCATATGTGGGCTTGATTTTCCTGCTGATGCTATTTATCCCTAACATCGCATGGAAACGAAATAAGCCGGAGGGGTATTCCCCGGAGGGAGAGAATAAAATTTTGTTAGCATTTGAGAGGGTGGGGGAGATATTGACAACCACGCTTGCCCTGATATTTGACGACCTCAATTTCCATGGATGGACAAGTTGGACTTGGTGGCTTATCATAGCCTTTGCCTTTATGGCGATGTACATATTGTGGTGGGCACGGTACTTTAGAAGTAAAAAGGAGCTCCGGGACTTCTATAGCAGTTTCCTGGGTATCCCTGTTGCCGGAGCGACTCTGCCGGTACTTGCTTTCCTGTTTCTTGGGGTATATGGGCGGGTTATTTGGTTAGTGCTGGCCGCGCTGGCGCTGGGTATAGGGCATATCGGAATACATATCCAGCATAGAAGGAGCTTACCATTTGAAAATGACGGCAGGAGATGAGTTTATATGAGTGTTGTGGCGCACACAATGCAATATTTGGGCGGAGAAGTGGATCCTCCCTTTATGGAGATCCGCAGCTATCTTGATTCCGACTATCCGGCATATAGAGAAATTTATAATAACTGCTTTGCAGATATGCGTCAGGCCCTAGGTGTGTACCCTATAGATTGCTGTGATACCAGGGAGAGGTTGCTAAAAAAATCAGAAAATATTTTCCTTCTGGAGATAGATGGCCGACTGGCAGGTTCCATAGCTATCTATAACAATGAGATAGACGACCTGATAGTAGCCAGAGAATACAGGCGAAAAGGGTATGGTCAGGGGTTGCTGCGCTTTGCAGTGGCCCGTATGCAGCGTATGGGTGTATCACCAATCATGCTCCACGTTGCGGACTGGAATCGTGGAGCGATTTCGCTCTACACTGAGAACGGTTTCCGTATTGTTAAAACGGAGACAGTATAAACCATATCCTATAAAGCGAGGCACACTATGAACAATAAAGAGGTATATGATTTTTATGAAAACGGAGCTGAAATAGGCCGCCTAGAGCGTGGATTGGGCGTCATCGAGGCCGCCAGAACTAAGGAGCTTCTGGCACGCTATATCAAGCCCGGCATGACCGTCTTCGACGTGGGGGGCGGTGTAGGCTACTACTCCAATTGGCTTTCGTCTCTGGGATGTACCGTTTCCCTCTATGAGCTAGCCCCTTCGGCAGTTCAGCACGCCATAGACCATCAGACCGTCCCATACTACGCTGAGCCCGCGGACGCCCGCTTCCTGCCTGCAGAGGGAGACTCCTGTGACACGTTGCTGCTTATGGGCCCGCTGTACCACCTTATAGATAAACGGGACCGCCTCAAGGCTCTTGGCGAGGCCCGCCGCGTCCTGCGTCATGGGGGCCTGCTGATTGCCACCGGTATATCCAAATTCAGTTCAGCCACCTGGGCCCTGTCCACCTACCGCACCGCCAATGACTTCATTGATGACGAGACCTATATGGATATGCTCCGGGGAGAGCTCACCACCGGAGAGCACCATCGCCCGGAGAAGTACCCGCGCTTCATAGCTGAGGCCTACTTCCACACCCCGGAAGGCTTTTCAGATGAATTGAAAGAAGCTGGGTTTGTTATAGAAGATATGCTTGCGATCGAGGGAATAATCTGGCCTACCCCTGACTTGAACGCTAAATGGGAGGATACCTCTAGCCGTGAGCGCTTGCTTGAACTGCTGCGCTTAACAGAGTCAGAGCCTTCTATTTTGGGATATAGCCCTCATTTCATGGCAGTTGCTAGCAAATAAATTGTAAAGAAAACAGGGCTGCATTTTGCTGCCCTGTTTTTAGTATGCGAGAGATACTAAAAGATACTGTTCAAGCTTTCGGACGTCGAGGAGCTGCTGGTAGCGAGTACATTTGTCATAAGGATAATATCCGCAGCGCCAGACTCACTAACTAGCTCAGGTACACTGTAGCTATAGGAGCGGTAGTCGACCACATATACCTTCTGATAATGCTGTGTCAGGAAGGGAACAAAATAGTTTCCATAGGAATCTTGGACGACAACGCAGGCAGAATTGTCAGTAATATCACTATTTTCGAGAAGCTTATAGGGCTGATCTCCTGCGGCAAATATCAGGTACAGCAGGGATGAATCGTATCCGTCTCCGTCAGCGATCACAGCCCAGTTTTCATATTGACTGCCATCGCTGTCAGTAAAGCTTAGGCTGGTATTGCCACTGGGAAGATAGGCTTCCACGGTATCTGTATATAGGGAATCACTGCTTGACTCCCTATAAAAACCACCGGAGAAACCCTCATATTCTTTTTTAGTGAGACTATCCAGTGAGACAGGCTCAATGCCCTTTACGGAACAGAAGGAACGATAAACATAGTAGGCACCTAACTGGGTCCAGGTACGGTCACTATTGAAGTAAATGTATTCATTACAGTGTTCTCGAAGGGGATCAAAGGCGGGCACGGTCCTGACGGTGGGGGTCATGGCGGAAATGGAGGGATAGATATAGCTGTCGATAGCCTTGCGCTGGTCGCTGCTGTCTACTTGATTGTCGATCAGATAACTTTCTCGGAGCGTGACATCCATGCTCGTCGGGATGATTACAGAGTAGAAATTCACAGAAGACGGCAGACTTTTTGCCGCATTATCCACTGCCAATATAAAGTTATTGGTGTTTTCCTCATTGAATTTATAATAATCATACCCTTTGCCTTCCGCAATCATGAAGCTGCCCATATCTGTGGGGGCAGACTCAGGATATGATTGGTCCGGCATGGCAGCGGATGGCGGCTCAGGCGTTGCCAGGGCTGAGCTGGGCTCACTGGCCAGGTCTGAGGAGTCAGAAACCAGTGGAGTTGGCTCAGGTACTGAGCCTGTCCCTTCTTCTTCACTGTTGCCGGAATTCTTTCTGAAAAAGAAAATAAGTAGAAATATAGCTGCGATAACTGCCAGTGCAAGGAGCACCCAGAGAATTCGTGGAGGCCCATTACGGCGGCTGGGCCGCCGCACAGGTCCACCGCTCTTTCTGCGGATGAATTCCCGATTATCCATGATAAAAGCCTCCTTTTTAGGTGAGGTTTATTGCTGCTTAACTGTTGGAACTATCCTGACCAGGTTCCTGCGGCTGCTGGACAGGCTGCTGTGTCTCATAAGTGGGCTGTACAGCCATAGGAGGGGTGTACTGGGGTGCGGGAGCAGGGGAAGCGGGATATGCACCCTGGGGCGGGTATGGCTGCTGAGGGGCCGGTGTAGCCACAGGGGAGGGCTGCTGTGGCATTTGAGGCATACCATAAGGGGAGGGATACTGCAAAGGGGGAACTACCGGCTTGGGTTTGCGCTGGCCGTAGATACGGTAGGCCAGCTCGGAAAGCAGAGGGAAGTTTGCCTCCTCATCCTTGCGCACACGGATAATGCTAAGTACGGAGAAAATAACGGCTGCAATATATATTAGAACAAAGATAACAGAACTGACTAAAGATAAGAAGCCGCTGATGTACGGAATATAAACCATGTCCAGCCAAGTCGCCATATTACTGACAAAGTACACAACTGCAGATGCCATCCAGGCCTGAACGGTCTGCCGCCCAGTCCATTCGTCCTTCTCAAGGAAGACAGCTGCCGCAGTAAGAGCAGCGCAGATAAGCGGGGAGTTGAGTATCACCGCAGCGAAAGCCGCGATGGGGTAGAAGCAAAGGACAATGCCAAATTTACCTTTTCTCATAGAAAGAGCCTCCTTTAATATCCGAATAAACGGAAAACTTATAAGTACAGTTTAATCTATTAAAGAGTACAAGTCAAGGGGATTATTATTTTCATAGAAAAGAAAGCTAGAAATTTAATTACTCAAAAATAGATGAAGGATATATCTGGTATCTATGCATATACATAACACAATATATTTACAGATGAAAGAAATCAAAAAAATTTTTGAAAAAAGACTTGCAATTTGAAACGGATCGTGGTATTATACTTAAGCAGTCGGGAAGACCGGCGGAGATAAGTTGGTGCTGATTACGGCGAGGGTCCACCCGTTCCCATCCCGAACACGGAAGTTAAGCTCGTTCGTGCCGAAAATACTTGGCTGGCAACGGCCCGGGAAGATAGGTTTCCGCCAACACAAAAGGATGACTTCATTTGGAGTCATCCTTTTGATTTCACAAAATTATGCGTCTGCTTCGCATAGGTGAGAAACTTGATATTGCAGAGTTTAAACCATATCATCACGCCAGCCTGGACTTGGATCCCACAGCGATAGAGGCGCGAGTCTGAATTGATTAACTCAAACTTCTTTGTCCGCCCGACTTGTCAAAGAATATGTTGCCACAATATATATGGACAGAAATAGTAGTTATACGATATCTTGAATAAGATGAACAAATTGAAATTTTTTTGAAAAAAGGCTTGCATTTTTCGAAAGACTGTGGTATCATATATTAGCAGTCGGGAAGACCGACAGAAATAAGTTGGTATTGATTACGACGAGGGTCCACCCGTTCCCATCCCGAACACGGAAGTTAAGCTCGTTCGTGCCGAAAATACTTGGCTGGCGACGGCCCGGGAAAATAGGTTTTTGCCAACACAAAAGACCGGCTTCTTTATGAAGCTGGTCTTTTGCATATTTAGAAGTTAATGGAATTCAATGAAAATAGCAAATAGCAAAAGAGAAAATAAGAGAAAAATGGGCGGAATAAGGAGAAAACAAGTGATAGCTGCGGAGCCGATCAAAAAACTGGGAAAAGGTGTTGACAGCGGGGGAAACTTGTGATATCATCAACAGGTATTCAAAAAGAAGGCAGTGAAAGTTTGGAGGTTTAAGCTATGTCAACTACAATGCCTAAGGCCGGGGAAGTCGAGCGCAAGTGGTACGTTATCGACGCCGCCGGCAAGCCTCTGGGCCGTGTAGCGGCTCAGGCTGCGGTACTGCTCCGCGGCAAGCATAAGGTCACATTCACGCCCCATGTGGACTGTGGAGACCATGTGATCATCGTGAACTGCAAGGATGCCGTCCTCACCGGCGGCAAGGCGGAGAAGAAGTATTACTACCGCCATACCGGCTATATCGGCCATCTCAAGGCTACCCGTTACGACTCCTTGATGAAGACAAAGCCGGAGCTCGCCATGCAGCTGGCTGTCAAGGGAATGATCCCGTCTAATTCCCTTGGACGCAACGCCATGTCCCGCCTGCGCCTGTACGCCGGCACGGAGCATAAGCATGCGGCCCAGAAGCCGGAAGCTTGGAATATGTAAAGGAGGATGTTGAGCTATGTATGAGACCGCACCTTATTTCTACGGAACAGGCAGGAGAAAGAGCTCCGTGGCTCGCGTGCGCCTTTACCAGGGCACCGGCAAGGTCACTATCAACGATAGGGATATAGACGATTATTTCGGCCTTGATACACTGAAGTACATTGTACGCCAGCCACTGGCCCTGACCAATAACGACCAGAAGTTTGACATCGTCTGCCGTGTATCCGGCGGCGGTGTTACCGGACAGGCTGGAGCTATCCGCCATGGAGTGGCCCGCGCGCTGCTGCAGTACGATAGCGAGAATCTGCGCCCCGCACTGAAGAAGGCCGGATTCCTGACCCGCGACCCCAGAATGAAGGAACGCAAGAAGTACGGACTCAAAGCGGCCCGCCGCGCTCCCCAGTTCTCCAAGCGCTGATCTTTGCAAAACATCCCGGAAACCTCTGTGGTCTCCGGGGTTTCTTTTTCCAGCGCTGCATAAGACTGGCAGAAAGCTTTACATTTGCCTTGCCTTATGGTAAGATGGAGAGGTCCTATTGAAATAATCAAAAGTTTTGGGAGAAGCCATGTACTATAAACAGCAAATGAGAAAACTTTGGGTCCGTATTGCCGTACTTGCTTCGGCAGGGGCATTATCCCTTGCACTTATCATAGCGGCTATTTTAAAGGTCACGGTTTACTCGGTTTCGGGTACCGTGCAGGACGGTGATATCACGTACAGTGTGAGCGCAGGAAAAGCCGACAGGGAGGCGTTGCTACATGCTGCTCAGCGCAAGGGTATGCCGGAGCTCGTGCCAGGTGACAGCGCGGAGTTTGACAGCGGATCCTGCACAGTGACCGTTTACCGTGGGGTGGAGATCACTGTTACAGACAATGGGACTGCCTCCACCATAACGGCCCGCAAAGGGGCTACCATAGAGGAGGCTCTAAGGGATAACGGCATGGCCCTGGGGGCGGACGATATTGTGGATCCGGACAGAGGCTTGGTGATATCAGCCCAGCTGGTGGTGGACATTAAACGCTGCTGTCATGTGACGGTGAACTTTGAAGGGGCAACACGAGAGGTCACGCTCTATGGCGGCACAGTCGCGGACGCTCTAAAAGAGGCCGGGGTGAAGTTTACTGAGGACATGGCCTGCAGCGAGAGCATGGACGCTTCGCTGGAGGACGGCATGGAGCTTACGGTAACGATGCTGACGGCTTTTACCGTCACGGCAGATGGTAAGACAAGCCGCTTTAAGGTCTCACCGGCAACAGTTGGAGAGGCGCTGGAGAAGTGCGGATTTACATTGGGGGAACATGACAAGCTGAATGTTCCAAAGGGACGGGCGCTGACTAATGGGATGAGGGTCGTCATACAGCGTGTGGAGATAAGTGAAGAAAAAGAGACTGAGGAGATAGATTACGGGATACAGTATGTGAGCTCAAGCGAACTGCCTGAGGGGCAGACCAAGCTGCTCAGTGCGGGGCTTAAAGGGGAGAAGGAGCTAGTATACCGGGCAACCTATGTGGACGGCAAGTTGGAGGAGAGGGAGCTTCTCTCTGAGAAGGTAAAGAGCGGCCCGGTAAAGCAGATAGTCATGAGGGGGACAGGTATGCCCACTACTGCGCCTAAGCTGGAGTTTATAGACGATGGCAGTGGGGCGACGCCGGACCCCACGCCCGCGGGCGGCAAGAAGCCCAGCGTCACAGTGTCTGCAGAGGCCGGGACGCTGACTGACCCATGGGGGAATGAGATATCATATTCAAGGACTATAACCGGCACCTGCACAGCGTACTGTATCCCCGGAGGAACAACCTCGATAGGATTGGAGGCGGTGCGTGGAGTGATAGCTGTGGACCCGGAGATCATACCCTATGGAACCAAGATGTTCGTGGCCTCCCCAGACGGCAAAATCGTCTATGGCTATGGTACGGCAGGGGACACCGGAGGGGCGTGCATGGCAGGGGATATAATCGCTGATCTATGCTATGATACCCTGGAGGAGTGCAGCATTATAGGGCGGCGGCAGATGGTGCTGTATATTTTGGAGTAAGCAAGAGACGGAGCGAGTGCTCCGTCTCTCCTTTTTTGTGCGCTTTCCCGATTTATCCGGCGCGGGCTTGTAATTATGGAGAAAAAAGGCTATAATAAGCCGAAGAAAGGGTGTGGAGGGTAAATATGGAGCAATTCGCGCAGCAGTACATGTACGCGGGCCTGTGGATAGTTATCGGCCTGATACTGATATTTTCAATGGCGAAGGAGAACAAGATATTTATCTTTGCCGGGCTGTTTTTTCTGGTCTTGGGTGGCTGGTGGCTGGTGAATGCCCTGCTGCCGGAGGTCGATCTCTTTACCGGAGGCTGGGGGATAGCCCTCAAGTGCGTCACCGGCGCGGCGCTTATTATACTGACGGCAGCGTTCGTGCGGGAGTATAGGAAGAAGACTGCGGAGGCACACAAGGACGACAAGGAAGATAATCCGTAAAAGCGGCAGGATAGGGGGGATGGGCATGGAGGCAATGCTTGAGGTCGTGTCCAAGGTAGCGGTGATACTTATACTCATTCTGGTGGGGTGCTTTATCACCAGAAAGGGAATGCTCACAGACCGGGGAGCTTCTGAGATAACCACGGTACTTATAAAGCTGGTTACCCCATGCGTTATTATAAACTCATTTATCGGCTCGGCAGGTAGCTTAGACATATCCTTATTGTTGATGGCGATCGCCCTGCCTGCCATTTGGCAGCTGATAGGGCTGGGTGTAAGCCTTATAGTGTTCAAAAAGGAGCCTGTAGAGAGACAGAAGGTGCTGAGATTCTCCATTATATTCAGCAATGTGGGTTTTATGGGCATACCACTTGTTCAGGGCATTGTGGGGGATAGGGGAGTGATCTACGCGTCCTTCGGCGTGGTGATGTTCAATGTGCTCTGCTGGACATACGGCTACAGCATGATGAGCGGTGAGGCGAAACTGGACATTAGGACTGTGCTGCTGAATCCGGGGGTCATAGGTATTGCTATAGGGCTGCCGATATATTTTCTGAAACTGGAGCTGCCGGGGATAATATCGGAGCCCTTAGGATATATAGCGGATCTAAACACTCCCCTGGCAATGCTGGTGATCGGGAGCTATATAGCAAAGGCGGACCTGCACTCGTTTATGTCAGACCTGAGTGTGTATAAGGTGTCGCTTTTAAGGCTGCTAGCTATTCCGGCAGTGCTGCTGGGGGTATTGCTGCTGCTGCCGGAAGGGGTACGCCCGGAAAAGGAGCTGTTTTTGGCTACAATGGTACAGGCTGCAACGCCGGTTGCAGCAAACGCTGTGCTGTTCGCGGTGCAGTATAAGCGTGACTCAGAGCTGGCCTCAAAGCTGGTAGCGGTATCGACGGTGCTGTCTATAATTACCATACCCATATTGACGATACTGGCGCAGACGCTCTGTTAGCCCATGGCGGTTTTCTATCATTATATATATACATTTTGGGGAGAATTTGGGTAGGGGCCCAACATAATGAAAACAGGAGGGGAATATGGTCTATATTGCACCGTCACTGCTGGCGGCGGATTTTAGTCGGCTGAGCGAGGAGATCGTAAAAATCAGGAGGGCGGATATGCTCCATGTGGATGTAATGGACGGACATTTCGTGCCCAACCTGAGCATTGGCCCGGCAGTGATAGAGTCGATCAGGAAGAAGACGAAGCTGCTCTTTGACGTACACCTGATGATGGAGGAGCCTCTGCCGTATATAAGCGTGTTCCGGCAGGCAGGGGCGGATATAATCACGTTCCATGTAGAGTGCAAGGACCCTCCGCAGGCGGTGATAGCGGCTATCAAGGCCAGCGGGGCCAAAGCCGGCGTAGCTATAAGCCCCAAGACGCCCGTTTCCGAAATCGGGCAGTGGGGGGAGGACCTGGACCAGATCACCGTGATGACGGTGGAGCCAGGTTTCGGCGGACAGAGCATGATGGTGGATATGCTGCCGAAGGTTTATAAGCTGAGGGCAAGATTCCCTCAGGCGCTGGTAGAGGTGGACGGCGGGGTGAACCTGGACACGGCCCCCCTATGTAAAGCGGCGGGGGCAAATATACTGGTTGCAGGCACATCCGTGTTCCGTGCCGAGGACCCTTATCTTGAAATGCGCTGCCTGGCTATATGAGAAAGTAAAGGCACAAAGGACCTGCGGCACACATAGTATAGTGCTGTAGGAAGGGGGGAGCGCCGGTGAAGCTGAAAACGCCCCCACAGCCGCTGGTGTTTGTGTACGACGGCCCTACCGCACTATGCGCTGCCGTATCGGAGCTCTACCGGCTGGAGCCGCTGGCAACCTCGGCCCTGTGCATGTGGCGTGGCAGGTACTATCTGCTGGTGGGCGCGGGGCTTAGCAGGCGCAGAGAGGTCAGAAGGACAGGTGGGCGCTGGGGGCAGTGCCTGGGGCCGAGCCCTGTGCTGTATGCCTTCTGCAGGGAGCACGGCTGCGAAATAAGCGGGAATGCTGTGGCCCAGCTGGGCGGGGCCCTTGCAAGGCAAAGGAAAAGAGAGGAATAAGTGCTCCGGAGGTTGCGCCGGGGCACTTTTTATGTTATAATCTTGACATCGGGACAGAAATGCAGGAGATCTTTGCGTCTGGGCTGAGAAATCTAAAAACAGCAATGGGGCAAGAAGGGAGGAAAATGCTGTAAAATTGTACAAATCTTGGCCTGAATACTTGGAGGATTCTGCCAGTGCTGGCAGGAGTACCCAAGGAAATGCATGGTTGAATTGTTGAAATGTGGAGCTGTTTTCAAGCTTGAAATGAGTAAAAACCGCATAAAACCGCGGGTTTAGCATAGTTTGCCCATTTCAAAAATAATTATGTAAAGATGCAAAAAAGTTGAAAAAAAGGCTTGCATTTTTCGTCCCAAGGGATTATTATATAAATAACTTCCACTCGGCGGCAAAAGAGAGCCGCGCGAGAATCTAAAATT
>CANPBX010000060.1 GCA_947572385.1 uncultured Clostridia bacterium | reverse complement strand
CATTGTCATTTTGTTGATCTAGCCGATTTCCTACCTTTTTTCAAACAAGGCCTAAAGGGTAGGCGGGAGAATGTGTCCTTGTTATGATATTTATTTCTCTATCTCAATCTCGTCTTGATTCAAAAGTCCAAAATCAGAAAGAGTAGAGAGGGTAGAAATAACACTTTGTTCCACAACGTCCCTGAAGAGAACGTTTACAATTTTTGCGGCACTTTTTTGGAGCGCCTCTGTATCATCGAAATTCGAACATATGCCCATGAGACTGAAAAGGAAATCGGTTATTATTTGAATGTTTAAGTCAACATTCTGAATAACTGTATCGCACACCTTCTGATGGACATAATCTGTAATATCATTTTTAAGCACTGCTTTCACCCCCATTTAATTGATGTTACTTCGGGAGATAAGAAATTGCAACACTCAAAGGCGGTTGAAAATGGTAAGCAGACGTTCTGAATACCCGCACACGGAAAAACTTCTTGAATTGATAGAAATGCCTTTAGGCCGCGACCACCCGACCTAAAGCGGCAGGGAAAGAGGAAGGAGGTGCACTCTATGACGAACATGAAACGCATTACCATTGCCTTTCCAGAGGAAGTGGATAATGCAATTCTAGCGTTGCGAGCTAACAAGGAATTTGCTCGTTGCTCTTATTCTGAAATAGTCAGGCGATTGATAAACACAGCGCTAGATCATGAGAAATCAGAGACAAACCAGCGCGACCGCCCGGCGGGCGGGAACTGTTGGAGAAAAAGAAAGCTGAGATTGCCAAAAGGAGCCGCCCGTGCAGATAAAGATAGAACGCCGCGAGCAAGTGAACCTCTACCGCAGACAAAAGGAGCGGCGGTTCTGCGACCATATCCCGGTGGCAGCTATAGTCAAATACATAGTCTTGGCCATTGCCGGTTTCCTGCTCTTTAGGGCCGGACAAGCCTGCGCTTTGGCCGAGCGGGGATATGAAGCTTTGGGCGGCGAGGTTTTTACCTTGCTCCTCCCGGGGCTTTACTGGATGGTGTCGCGGATTATACGAGACACTCTTGGTATGAAAGGCGGGGGCAGGAAATGGTAACAGACAGAGAGCAGCCCCTAGGGCGCTTGAGCTAATGTGTGTGCGGGATGGAAAAAGCCGCTTCCAATGCTTGGCTTGCGCCAAACTGCATTGAAAGCGGCAATGAATGGGGATGTAAGCTTATTCACTTATTTTACTTAAGAGTTTATCATAAAGCGGCGGGCTTGTCAAGTCCGCCGTAACAAATAAGAGGAGAAAAACCTTGAATATAAACGCAATAACAACCTTTGGAGGCCATGAAAGGCTTCTAGTCAGCCGATTTAACATATGGGTTGCCGTCCCATGAAAAACCTGACCCGCAAAGTGCGCGGCCAGACCCAAAATGAGCTGGTCAAGCTGTTTGACTGGCTGGCGCAGCGGCATTCCCGCTGGAAGGTGTGGGCTGATTTCGTGTACATGACCGCCGCCGCGCTCTCCAACGCGGTGGACAAGGCACATTTTGAGGAGCGGGAGACTGACTATCTGGCAATAGCAAGGAAGTACAACAAGGCCGAGCTGGAGGCTGTGGCGGAGATGTTCGCCCTTCTTGGAATTGGCATGGACGAGAACTCCGACCAGGATTTTCTCGGCGAGCTGTTTTTGAGCCTGGACCTTGGCAACCAGTACAAGGGGCAGTTCTTCACTCCCTATAGCGTGTGCCGGATGATGGCCCGAATCACCGGCACGGGCGACCTCAAGGCAAGGCTGGAGCGTCAGGACTGGGTGTCTGTCAATGACTGCTGCTGTGGAGCCGGGGCGCTGCTGGTGGCCTTTGCCAATGAGTGCGTCCGGCAGAAAGTCAACTACCAGACCTCGGTGCTGTTCGTGGCTCAGGATATCGACCTGACAGCGGGGCTCATGTGCTACATACAACTGAGTCTGCTGGGATGTCCTGGCTATGTGGTGGTAGGCAACACCCTGACCGAGCCCTCTCTCAGCCTGGACGGCCGGGGGCTTATCCCCCAGGATAAGGGCAATGTTGTGGTACACGCCCTTCTACTTCCGTGACGTATGGCACTGGCGGCGGGTATGGGCGCGGATGGATATGCTTTTTGAGAACGGAAACCAGGAACGGAGCGGCCCTGCTCAGCCTGAACCGCAGCCGCAGACCGAGCCGGAGCCGGTGGTGTATAACGCAACAAAGACTGGACAATTGACGCTATTTTAAGTTTAAGCCATAAGGAGTATAGCATGGAAAACATCGTAAACATCCAAGACCACCAGGAGCCGGGTTATCCGGCCCTGGCGGCGGAGAAAATCGCCGCCGAGCTAAAGAGTTTCACGGGCGGCAGCAAGGAGAAAGCGATCTCCAAGTTCGCGGCTGAGACCCTGATCCATTTTTGTGAGGAGTCCCCGCAGTTCGCCCAGGTGGTCTACAAGACCCGGCGCACCCTCTCTGACTGCTGTGCAGAGGTGATGAAGGGCACCGGCAATGCTATCCACCGGCGGCTGCAGGCGGCAAGAGGCCGGAGGGCAGCCGAACCCGCAGAGGCGCTACGAATGCCCGCTCTGGCTGCGGCCCAAAGGTCCCGGGTAAAGGAAACACAACGGACGGAGGAATGGTAATGACAAATAAAACTGAGATCTCCGCAAGGCTTGAATTCTGGCGCAAGGCTTTACAAGCTTTGCGGAAAGCGTATCTGTCTCTGCTGGACGGGGAGGTGAAATCATATAAGCTGGGAGACAGGGAACTCACCATGCTGGATATGCCGGGCCTTATGAAGGAGATAAAGGAAGCAGAGCAGAAGGTGGACGAGATGGAGGCTTTAAAAAGCGGCGGGAAGCTGCGCAATGCCGCAGCGGTCATCCCCAGGGATTGGTAAAAGGGAAGGCTCCCGGAAAACCCGGGAGCCTGATTTATACGCCAAGGCGCTGTTTCAGTCCATCCTGCAATACCTGGGAGAAGTTGATATTCCTCTCTTGAGCGGCGGCGTTGAGCCAGGCAGGAAGTGTTACGGTGCGGTTAACTGAGCGGTTGACCCTTGCAAGACGCATAGAGGGCATATACACATCAATGAGCACAACGCGCTCATTACTCTCACAAGCAACCTTTGCCAGAGGTGTTGGAAGTGGGATATCCTCCTTGTCCTCCTCCAGGCCAAGCATGACACAGCCCAGCAGCTCCCGAGCTGAAAACAGGGCGTCCTCATCATTTTCACCGCTGGTGGCGGCGTTCAAGTCGGGAAAAACTACGGCAATTTCCTGGCTATCCTCGTACGTGAACACGGCGGGGTAAACATATCTGTCGGGCTTTTTCACAGAGATACCTCCTCGATAATGGCGGGGAAAGCTGGGACTTGGGATTTAAGTCCCGACTGGCTTTCAATACTCTTTAGCGTTTTTGGCGGGATATCTTTGTCAGGGTGCTTGACAGTAACACGGCCTTTCTTCGTACGGTGGTTGAACTGGTGGTAGCTGCCCTCCACATTCACTTCGTACCAGCCGTCTGCCCTGAGCGCCTTAATAATTTCCCTTGACGAGTAACTTTTCATATCCGCTTTCCCTCCTGACAAACACATTTTAACACATATAATAATATTTGCCAAGCGCCAAAACAAATATTTTTGCATGTGTGAAAAGAGGTGGTAAATACGTACAAAGACAAAAAGACAGGCCTGTTCCTCACTGACAGCGCCCGGCCCCAGGCCTCAGGCTACAGTGAAGCCGGGGCTAGCCGTATCCGACGCGCCATTCGCGGCTTTACCCCAAGAAGCACTGCTCCCAGCGAGGCTATAGACAAGAACAATTATCCAAAGAAAGGCAGCCGTTGGAGACGAGATATAGAGTTGCCAGTTTGCAAACCGGATCAGGCCGCCAAGGCGGGTCTGACGGCCAAAATCAGGTTCGCCAGGGCAAACACCATATTCAGTTTTGCGGTCTGTTTTCGCAAACTTCGGTATCGGAATCTGCCCTTGACTACAGCGAATACATGCTCGACTTTTGCTCTGACAGAGGACTTTTTCCGTTCACGACGCTTGATCTGGGCTCTGGAACGTGCGGGCGCGTTTTTCGCCTGGGAAGGACGGCTGTTGATTTTGTAGCGGATCTCCCTGCCGTCCTTATACACACCGATGTGTGCCTTATAGCCGAAGTGCCAGGTGCTCCCCTTCTTTGTTGAATGGGCATCCGGGTCCCGTTTCTTGTCCGCATTTTTGGTGCTTGAAGGCATAGAAATCCGTGCCGGATCTACGATCGTTATCTGTTTATTCATCTCCTTATTTTATCACACTCCGCTCCTTTTTCCACCCGCTTTGTGCGGTGCTGCCTATAGACTAACAAAAGACCGGCGCGAAGCGAGTAAAAGTTTCGTCCACCTTTTCAAAGGTGGTGGGGGTGGAGGGGAGAAAGCCCCTCCCCGCCGGAGGCCATTATTACGATCAAAAAAGGAGAATCACTATGGAAACCAAGATTTTAGGGAAGGATCTGAAAGTCAGCGCTAACTGGCTGGGCTGCATGGGACTGTCCCACGCCAACGGCACTCCCATCGAGGAAAACGAGGCTGTCCGGCTGCTGCGAGAGGCCGTGGAGGACGGCTACACCTTCTTCGACACCGCCGAGACCTACGGTTTCAAGGAGGACCTCCACCACAACGAAAAGCTGCTGGGCAAGGCGTTTGCGGGTATGCGCAACAATCTGGTGATCGCCACCAAGTTCGGCGTGTGGTTCGACTATAGCGAGAACGAGTACCACCCCAAGCTCAATGCGGACTCCCTGCCCGGAGACTATCCGCAAGTTCGTGGACGAGAGTCTGAAACGTCTGAACACCGACTATATCGACCTGTACTATCAGCACCGAGTAGACCCCAACGTGGAGCCAGAGGCTGTGGCAGAGGTCATGGCGGAGCTCATCAAGGAGGGCAAAATTCGCCACTGGGGAGTGTCCATGGCCAGTGTGGATTACATCCGCCGGGCCCACGCCGTCTGCCCCATGACTGCCTCCCAGAACGTGTACTCTCTGATCACCCCTGATGAATCTTTATTCAAGACCTTTGAGGAGCTGAACATCGGCCTGGCGTCCTGCTACCCTATCGCAAAGGGCCTGCTGACCGGCGCTTACAGTAAGGGCCAGGAGTTTGAGCAGGGCGACTACCGCCGGGGCTCCGGGTGGTTCAGTGATGAGACGATGGATAAAACACAGCCTTTGCTGGACTATCTTACATAGTTGGGCAAAGAGAAAAACGCCACTCTGGGCCAGCTTTATTTGGCGTGGATGATAAACAAGAAGCCCTGGATCGTGCCGATGCCGGAAACCAAAAGATCCACCCAACTGAAGGAGAATGCCGGTGCGGGGGATATCCGGCTGACGGTGGAGGAAGTGGCGTGATCGATAAGGCCATTGCGGAGATGAATGTATAAATATGCCCGGTAAAGGGGTGGGTTTATATGACAAAGTATAGCCTTGTGATTCCGCTGATATTTGTATTGCTTTTCGCGGCCTGTCCTGCTCCCCAGGCAGAAACGCCAGTATCTTCTGCATATGTCTCAAGCGCAGAGAATAGCCCATCGCCCACCTCTGCTCCGACTGCTCCTGCCGTCCTGCTCTATCAAGGCCAGGCCAGCCTGCACATTGTAACCGGCGAGGGCAAAGTGATGGTATAGTAAACGCGCTTGAAAATCAGAAAAGTCAGGAGCGGCTAGGGCCCCTTCTGCAAACTGACAGAGGAACAGGGATCCGACATGGACCCCTTGCCCCGCTGCTTTCTTTTTTCCTTACTTCCATTATATCATACACTCTCTACTTGTGTAGACACTATCTGGATCGTTTTTCAGAAGTAATGATATATCCACCCACATCCCAATATATCCCGGCAAATATCCGCAGAAAAGATCCTCCGGAGTTTTCCGGAGGATCTTTTCTGCCCCAAACATTTAATTTTTTCTAAACCTACGCAAACCCCAATAAAACCCCAAGCAAACCAAAACCCCAGCGGCCCCCAGCACAAAAAACATCGCTGCAGCCCCTGAGCCCTTCCCGGCGCCAAATAAAAACACAAGCGCGCTTTCTGGCGAAGCGTTAGCCATCAATGGCTCAAAGACCCGATCCACAAGCAGGCCGCCCAGGAAATAGCCCACGGGGATGGTGAAAAATTGCAGCGTATTACGGCAGGAATACACCCTTCCCTGCAAATCCGCGGGGATCGTGGAGCGGAAGATAACATCCATATTGGCGTTCATCAGGGGGATCAGAAGCCAGCCCAAGACTGCGCCCAAACACCATATCAGCGGCGTGCGCCCAAAGGCCAGCAGGAAATTTTCCGTGCCCATGGACACCATAAGCGAGAAGCAGATGACACGCACCCGGTTTTTGGGCTCTGGCATCAGGGCGGTTATAAGCCCTCCTGCCATGGACGCGGCTCCGGTCACGGCGTTCAACAGGCCCAGCACGGTCTCACCGCCGTTTTCGCGGCTGAGCAGCATGGCGGGCAGGACGGCATTATAGGCTGACGCCACCAGGTTTATAAATGCCAGAAAGAGAATAAGGTCCAGGATCAGCCGGTTGGCCCGGATCCAGTCCAGCCCCGACCTTGCAGCCGCGAGAAGCTTCTCCCGGGGCCTATCCTCCCAGTGAGTTTCAGGGATACGGATAAAAAACAGAAGTGTGATAAAGGCTGCGGCAAAGGTAGCCAGATCAACGGCGATCACCAGCTCCATGCCGAAAAAGGCAAAGAGCGACGAGGCTATCACCGGGTGCAGTATAGTGTTCAGCGACGAGGAGAAGGACCTCAGGCCGCTGGTCTTCTGGTAATACTCCTTAGGGACCAGCAGCGTGGCAGCCACATCGCCTGCAGGCTGCTGGACGGTGTTCATCAGGCCGTTTATGGCATTGAGCACGTAAATATGCCATGGCACCAGCAGGCCGCTTCTCAGCAGCATCAACACTACGACAGTGCTGAGAGCCGCCAGCAGATCGCACACGAGCATTATGCGCTTTTTGTTCCAGCGGTCGCTGAGCGCCCCGGCGAAAATGCTCACGAGCACATACGGCGCGTAAGAACAGATAGAGAGCATGGCGGTCTCCAGCGCGGAGCCGTTCTGCCGGTAGAGCCACAATATCAGCCCGTAGCCGGTCATAGAACTGCCAAGGGAGGAGAGGGATTGGGTGCCCCACAGCAACAGGTACGGGCGCAGGATCCTATATGTTTTATACTTTTTCATTAGACTTCGCTCCTTTGATATTTGTACTATCTACTATCAAATTTGCAAAGCCCGAGGACTTACAGGGCGGGGGCCCTTAGCCTCTATGCTCCATGCATTGTCCTCAAGCCCTGCATGGAGCGGAGGCAATACAGAGCGGAAGTGAAATATTCTGCATGGTATCCTCCAGATCAAATTATTACCTATAAATTATAGCATGTCAATTTATGATATGTCAAGGCTGGTACCCATACTTGACATGTATAGGAAAAGGAGTATAATTTTGTTAGACCCAATTAACATCTCAGGAGGGACAAAAATGGAAAAATTAAAAGTCGGAATCATCGGCTGCGGCGGCATTGCAAACTCAAAGCATATGCCGGCCCTTAGATCCCAGAACGACAAGTGTGAGATGGTGGCTTTCTGCGACATCATCCCGGAGCGGGCGCGGAAGGCCGCGGCTGAGTACGGCATTGATGGGGCAAAGGTGTATGAGGACTACCATGAGCTCCTGAAGGATACCTCAATAGACGTGGTACATGTGCTCACCCCCAATGTGGCCCACTGCCCGATCACAATAGCGGCGTTCGAGGCAGGCAAGCATGTCATGTGCGAGAAGCCAATGGCTGCCACCACCGAGGACGCAAAGCTCATGATGGACGCCTGGAAGAAGTCCGGCAAGAAGTTCACCATCGGCTACCAGAACCGTTTCCGCCGGGACGCCCAGACCCTCTACAAGGCCTGCCGCGAGGGCGCCCTGGGTGATATCTATTTTGCCAAGGCCCACGCCATCCGCCGCCGGGCCGTGCCCACCTGGGGCGTGTTCCCCGACAAGTCCAAGCAGGGGGGCGGGCCCCTCATTGACATCGGCACCCACGCCCTGGACATCACCCTGTGGATGATGGATAACTACGAGGTGGAGAGCGTCACCGGCTCGGTATTTGAGAAGCTGGGACACCTGCCCGAGGCCACCGTAGGCAATATGTTCGGCCCCTGGGACCCGGAGAAGTACGAGGTGGAGGACTCAGCCTTTGGCTTCATAAAGATGAAGAATGGCGCCACCATATTCCTGGAGTCCGCCTGGGCAATAAATATGAAGGAGTCCAGAGAGGCGGCTACCACCCTCTGCGGCACAAAGGCAGGGGCTGAAATAATAGGCGGCCTGAGCAAGGGCCCGGGGGAGTATGACCTGGTGATCAATAAGACCGATTACGGCCAGCTCACCGAGGAGAGTCTTTCCTCAGCAGGCAGCATAGCCTACTTCCACGCCAGTTCCGAAAGCCCCAAGGACCTGGAGTGCAGGCAGTGGCTGGAGGCAATTATAAACGACGGCGAGCCCCTGGTGAAGCCTGAGCAGGCGTTCACCGTCACGAAGATCCTGGACAGCATATATCAGTCCGCGGCCCAGGGCAAAGAGATCAAGTTCTGAGAAGGGGAGCAGGGAAGGGCGCCGGTGACATGAGCCATCGGCGTATTTTCATATATAAACGCCCCGGGACAGCCTGGAATAAATTTTATTTCCCTATAGAGAAAAATTTATTGACATTTAGAAATATATGTGATAAACTAGCAATAACACAAAGGGTTAGATGATAGTATTACACAGTGATGAATAGCGGAAGGGGGTGAGATATGGTGCAAAACGGAGTCAAACTGACTAAGCGCGAGGAAGAATTGATGGATTTCATGTGGGAGCACGGCGAGCCTGTTACCTGTAACGACATACTTGAGCTCAGCCCTTCCCATTCCTGGAAAGAGAACTACCTCCAGATCATGCTCCGCTCCCTGCTGGGCAAGGGGCTGATAAAGGAGGTCGGCACAGTGCGGTATGTAAAGCAGTATGCCCGGCAGTTTATGCCGACTGTTTCCAAGGAGGAATACTTCGTCAATTTAGCCGCGGGGAAGAATCTGAATAAAAGGATGTTCTTCAAGGCCGCGGTCACTATGCTCGCCAGGGAAAGCGACAATGACAGGAAGGAATTGATCCAACAACTTGAGCAGATGCTACAGGAGTTTTCTGATGAATCGGAGGATGATAGTTCACTGAAGAACTCAAAGTAAGGAGATGCTCGAAATGTCTTTTACTATTTTCTCCTTTATTACGGCTTTCATCTTTAGCACTTTTATCCTCGTTTCTGTACACCTTCTCAGGAAGAACCCAAGCTTCATAAGAAAATTCGGCGTAAAGTCCGTGCTGATAGGATATTTGCTCTGTTTGGTGCGTATGCTGTTTACCCCGGAGTTTTCTTTTACCAGGGTGCTTAAATTACCGTCCATAGTGAACGAATTTTATGAGACTATTTACTTTGAGCCTGTCTATGTTATGTCAAGAGAGATATCGTTCTTCTCTCTTTTTCTTAATTTATGGTGTTTGGGTGCATTGTTATTAGTTGTAATATTTGTTACTCAATACATCATATCATTGAGAAGGATTAATAGATATTCAACTTGTACTTCGGAGAGGATTGATTTAATACTTAACAAAGTACAGTCAGAATATCCGCGGAAGATAAGAGCAAAAGCGTTCATTTGCCCGGAAACTGTGGTGCCTATGGGAATAGGGTTACTCAGAAAGAAAATCTTGCTGCCATATGGTAAATATTCAAGCAAAGAACTCTACTACATGATAAAACATGAGTATACACATTTTTATAACCAGGATTTGGTCGTGAAATTTCTTGTAGTCATGTTTTCTTGTATATTCTGGTGGAATCCGGCAGTATATCTGTTATTGCGGGATATATCACAGATACTAGAGATTAAGTGCGATTTGACTATAACTCAACAGCTAGACAATGTGAAGAAAAATGAATATCTCCAAACGATATTAAATCTTCTAAAGAGTCAAGATAAGGGTCCAAAGCTAAAAGTTCTTGGGGCATTGGGCATGATGAAGAGTGACAAGGATAAGGCATTGGTGGAGAGATTTCGTGTAGTTCTTACACCTCCCAAAAGAGTAAGAAAATGGACATTTTCAGTAATTATAACTCTTTATCTCATTGCTTTTGGCTTGTCATATATGGCTGTAATTCAGCCAGCTTATAGACCACAAAACCATGAACTTATATCGGATAATGGAAATGTTGAGCCAATTTTAGAAGGATACATTGTAAAAGAAGAGAATGGCGATTACATTTTGTATTCGAATAAAAAGGGGCCGTACAAAATAGAGGAAGAAACTGCAAAGATTTTTATATCACTAGGAATGGATTTTAGAGAGGACTTGGTTAAATGAAATTACGTATCTGCAAAATGTTTTCAGTTTTAATGATGGCTTTAATTTTAGCAGGAGGGTTTGCTTCTCCAGCAAAGGCAGCTGAAGAGCAGAATCAACCGGCAGTAATTTTGAGTGCGGGAAATTCGGAAGCGGTTCCGTATGCAGACCAAATAGTAATTTACACTAGGACTCATAATGGTGTATGGCAGTACAGAAGGTGGAATGAAACAAGGGGCTACTGGGTTGACCCCGATTGGATTGATATGTAATGTTATACCATCTATTATAAACAGGCAAATGCCGTGACATAGGCATTGCCTGTTTTTTTGTTTTCACATGAGCTATATAAAATACACCCCCTGGTAAAACAGGGGGTGTATTTTGTGCGCGCTGTC
>CANPBX010000059.1 GCA_947572385.1 uncultured Clostridia bacterium | reverse complement strand
GGCTTTGGCGACTATTTTGCAGTCCTCGTCAACAACTCCCACGGCGATATTGGTACCGCCCAGGTCAATTCCCAGATAATACATAAGTAAATGCTCCTTTACGATAATTGGGGCCGTCCGCCTTTCGGGGCAAGGCCCTCCTCTGTTAGTAGTATACTATATTTCCAGCGTGAAAGCAAATATTTTCAAGAAGTTTTTCAAAAAATTTTTTAGTTAAAATCTCACACTGCTCTTGATTTTTCTATCCAGGCATGGTAAAATATCATAGATAAGCCGCTGTGGTGGAATGGCAGACACAAGGGACTTAAAATCCCTCGGTAGCGATACCGTACCGGTTCAAGTCCGGTCAGCGGCACCAAAATTCGGCTCCATAATGTGCCTGATTTAAAAGTCCCTGGGATTTTTGATCCCAGGGACTTTTGCTTTTATGTGACTTTTCTGGTTGTGTATATATGTATTTGTTATTATAGTGTGTGTTCTTTTGTGGGCGGTTTCTTAACCCTTAGAAGATAATACACCAGTCCAACTATGTCTGCCAGGATCCATCCTATGGGCACAGCCCACCATATCCCTGTCACCCCCACCGGGCCCGCCAGGATATACGCCAGCGCAACTCGGGTGCCCAGAGACACCACTGTTAGTACCACGGACATCCCCGGCCTGCCAAGGCCGCGGTACAGGCCGTACAGCAGGAACAGGCAGCCTATGCCCCAGTAAAAAGCGCCCTCTATGCGCAGGTATACCACGCCTTCAGCAATTATGGCGCTCTCCCCTGCCTCCACAAATAGGCCCATTAATGGCCCGGCGAAGATGAATACCAGCGCCGAGACCACTATACAGAAGGCAAACGCAGATATGGCTGCTCCCCGGAGACCCTTTCTGATACGCTCATCCTCTCCCGCACCATAGTTCTGGGCAATATAGGTGGAGAAGGCGTTGCCGAAATCTTGCACCGGCATATAGGCGAAGGCATCCACCTTAACTGCCGCCGCGAAAGCCGCCATCACCGTGGGCCCGAAGCTGTTCACCAGCCCTTGCACCAGCAGGATACCTAAGTTCATAACAGACTGCTGTACACAGGTGAGCACTGAAAAGCCGGATATCTGTCTCACACTCTCCATGCGCAGACACAGGCCCTTCTTGGACCTCAGCTGGGGGAACTTGATCAATGTGTAGGCCATTATACCAAGTCCCGACAGGTACTGGGAGATGACCGTCGCCTCTGCGGCACCTGCCACTCCCCTGTTCACCCCTATCACAAAGCACAGGTCTAGGACAATATTCAGTACCGCAGAAACCGCCAAAAATCCCAGCGGCACCACAGAGTTCCCAACGGCCCTCAAAAATGAGGCGAAGAAGTTATAGAGAAACACTGCGAATATGCCGGTATATATCACAAACAAATACTCCCGCATCATCCCCCAGACCTCCCCGGGTACGCTGAGAAAAACTCTAATGCCGTCCAGTGAGGCAAAGGCGGAAGCTATGAGCACAGCCGTAAGCCCGGCTACCAGTGCGAATGCCGCCAGCACTCCCTCCTGCAGGCCCTTCTCATCCCGCTGGCCGAAGCGTATGGAGAATACGGTGCCACTGCCCATACAAAGCCCCAAAAGTATGGAGGTCAGGAATGTCATCAGTGTAAAAGACGACCCCACCGCAGCCAGGGCGTTTGGCCCAAGGCAGCGGCCTATTATCAGGGTATCGGCTATATTATAGCACTGCTGCAGCAAATCCCCCATTATCATTGGCACTGCAAAGCGCAGCAGCCCGCCCATCACCGGGCCCCTTGTAAGGTCCTGGTTCATGCCTTGTATCCCTCCTGTTCTTTCTCTTCCCACTCCCGAAGCTTATCCAAAAAAGCCCTGCCGTACTTCCCTGCCTTCACCTCTCCTACGCCTGACACCTCCATAAAGCCCGCCATATCCCCTGGCCTGCGCCGGGCCATATCCTCCAGGGTGGCGTTGCTGAATATCATATATGGCGGTATCCTTTCCTCCTGTGCAAGCTTCCGCCGCAGGGACCTCAGCTCCTCAAACAGCGGCCCTCCGCTCTCCACTGCCCCGGCTGACCTGGCAGGCGCGCCCTCCGGCTTCTCGGTCTTCCTGTATAGATATGTAACCTTTTCCTCCCCTGACAGCACTCCTCTGGCATCTCCCGTCAGACGTACCACCGGGTATTCATCCCCCTGGGTACAGAGGTATTCCTCTTGTATGAGAAAATCCATATAGTCCCGAATCAGCTTTCGATCCACGTCCTTCATAATGCCATAGGTTGGCAGCTTATCCAGACCCAGCTGGGACACACGTCGCTCTTTGCTGCCGGACAGCATAAGTATTATGGCGTTCACCCCCACGCCCCGCCGGTACTTGCGCTCGGCCCTCGCCACGGCTGAGAGTATCTTCTGCGCCTCCAATGTAATATCTCTGGACTCAAGGCCGCTTTTACAGTTACCGCATCTTCCGCAGTCCTCGGGATAGTCCTCACCGAAATACCGCATAAGACACGCCCGCAGGCACTGGTGGGTCCTGCAGTAAGCAGCCATCTGGCTGAGCCTGTTCAGGTCCCTCCGGCGCACAAGCTCCTGCTCCTCCTCTGTCAGCGTCTCGTTGTCCTGGGAGTTGAGTATCAGGTATTTTGCGGTGGATACGTCCCCTGGCGCAAACAAAAGCACGCACTGGGCGGCGGAACCGTCACGCCCGGCCCTCCCGGCCTCCTGGTAGTAGCTCTCCAAGTCCTTTGGCATATTGTAGTGCACCACAAAGCTCACGTTCGACTTGTCAATACCCATCCCGAAGGCGTTGGTCGCAACCATCACCCGGGCGGTATCGTTTACAAAGTTCTCCTGATTCTGTATGCGCTCCTCGTCGGTAAGCCCCGCGTGATACTTCACCGCCGGTATCCCCCGCACGCTCAGTTCCTGAGAGACCATCTCCACAAGCTTTCTTGTGGCACAATACACAATACCGCTCTCCCCGGGCCTCTCCTCTAAAAATCTCAGCAGCCATGCGCTTTTATTCCTAGGCTTCTCCACCCGGAAAAATAGGTTGGGCCTGTCAAAGCCGGTGGTGATCTGCAGCGGATCCTCCAGCAAAAGGAGCCGCGCTATGTCCTCCTTCACCTGCCTGGTAGCCGTGGCGGTAAAAGCTCCCAGCACAGGCCGTTTGTCAAGCTGCTTGATAAACTCAGGTATCTGCAGATAGCTGGGCCTGAAATCCTGGCCCCACTGGGACACACAGTGGGCCTCGTCCACTGCCAGCATGGATATACGCATTTTCTTGGCAAGGTTTAGAAATCCGTCGGTCAGCAGGCGCTCCGGGGCCACATACAGGAGCTTATAAGCCCCCCGGCGCACCCGGCCGATCACATCAAAACACTCCTCCTGTGAGAGAGATGAGTTGATATATGCCGCAGGGACCCCGGACTGCAGCAGGGCCCCCACCTGGTCCTTCATCAGCGAAATAAGCGGCGACACCACCAAGGTCACTCCCGGAAGCATCAGCGCCGGAAGCTGGTAGCAGACCGACTTCCCCGCCCCGGTAGGCATGACTCCCAGCACATCCCTCCCGGACAGTATAGCGTCCACCATTGCCTCCTGCCCGGTCCGAAAGCTCTCATGTCCGAAAAACGTCTTGAGCAGGGATATCTTTTCCATAATGCTCCGCCTCTTTCCAACAGAAATTTGCATTAAATATTTTATCATATTTATAATGGTATGGCAAGGTTTAGAAAGTGGCATCAGGGCAGAATTTCATTGTCTGAAGCTTCTGCATGATTATATATTGACAACCCATAACTCCATGGTATAATAACACCATAAGGCAGCAGGGGCCTGGAGACAACCCGGCTGACTTAAAATAAACCTATTTGTAAAGTGCTCAGGGGCGAGCGGAAGACCATTTCCGTCCGTCCCTGTACAAAAAGAGAGGTAGATCCAATGGACGATAGGTGGCTCAACTTTGAAAGCATTGCTAACGCCCGCGACCTGGGCGGGTTGAATACGTCAGATGGGTACACGATAGCTTCCGGACTGCTGCTGCGTTCCGCAGATCTGGCAAACGCTTCAAGAAGGGACACGGAAACCCTGCAGCTGGAGTACCGGCTTTCTAAGATCATCGACCTGAGGACGGCAGCCGAGCGTGAGGAAAGGCCGGATACGTCCATTCCAGACGTTACCGTCCGGCATATCCCTATTTTTTCTGAACAGTTGGCAGGTATCTCACATGAAAAGGGTACCGACGCCAGCCAACTGCAAAAGCTTATACCAAAGCTTGACGTCCTGTACCGTCTGATGGTGACCAATGGATCTTGCCGAAGAAGCCTTGGCTTGGCAGCAGTCTGTGTGATGGAACATGACTTTACCCTTGGCAGCGTCCTCTGGCACTGTACCGAGGGCAAGGACCGCTGCGGGCTGCTTACTGTTATACTGCTGTCCGCCCTCCGTGTAAGCCGTCAGCAGATATGCGAGGATTATCTTCTGACAAATGAGGTAAACAGGCCCAAAGCAGAGATGTACTATAAGCAGATGCTTGCCGCCGGCAGGCCCACTAATGAGGCCGAGATGGTGAGGGATGTCTTCCTTGCCAGAAAGTCATATTTAGATGCCGCCTTCTCTGCCATAGACGAGCACTATCCAGATACTGACAGCTTTTTTCGGGACGGACTTCATATTCCCGATGGAGCTATTGAAAATTTCCGCGTGAGCGTACTGCACTGACAAAGAGTTATTTTAAAACTAAAGGAGGCCATATGACTACCAAAGAGCGTTTTGAGCGGATTTATCGGCATAAGGAGGCAGACCGCGTGCCGGTTTTTGACAGCCCCCGGGCCGGTACTATCGCCCGTTGGGAGCGGGAGGGAATGCCCAAGGGCACAGACTGGCGTGAGTATTTTAACGTGGACAAGGTGCAGACCATCGGCATTGACATAACCCCCCGGTTTGATCAGAAGGTCCTGGAGGAGACGGACCGCTATATTATACATACCACCGGCTGGGGTGTGACGATCAAGGAGTTCAAGGAGCTGGACTCGACCCCGGAGTTTCTGGATTTTAAGGTAACTACCCCTGAGGCCTGGCAGGAGGCCAAGGAGCGGATGAACGTTAGCCGGGACAGGATAGACTGGAGGAATCTTGATGAGAACTACGGAAAGTGGGTACAGAACGGCGATTGGATAGAGGCCGGTTTCTGGTTTGGCTTTGACGTGACCCACTCCTGGATGACCGGTACTGAGACTTTGCTTCAAGCTTATTAACTGTCTGGTAGACCAAGCCCCAATTATAGGTCCTTGCCTCTGCGATCAGCTGGCTGATATCCCCCACGTCCGGCGGGCAGGTCCAGCAGAGGCCGTAATTTCCGCATAGATTTACCCTGCACATCTCTCTAAAGACCGGATCGAAGGTAAAGCTTTCGATGCCTATCACCGCCGCCTTGAATGCACCCATTTCAACCGCTTGCTCTGCCATTGCCTTATGGTCCATCTTCTGAATATAAACCTCCCTATCCAGCGTAAAATTCCTGGACCGCCTTAAAGAAGGCGTCGATATTCTCCCATGGAGAGAGGGGCGGGATGTCGCAGCCGGAGGATATAACAAAATTATTATGCCCGCAGCAGTTCTCCATAACCTTCAGTGTAGCCTCCCGCACAGATCCCGGCGTACCGTTGCGAAGCTCTCCCGCCGGGTCTACATTGCCCATTACCATTATGTCCTCAGGAATATGGGAGAGCATCTCAGCCATGTCAATGGCGTTGCCAAAGTGGTACGCGGCGCTGCCGGTATCAAGTATCGAGTCGATCATGGAAATGGCGCTGCCGCCGCAGTTATGGTAAATCACAAGGAATGTGTCGTCCTGCACGGCCTCAACTATCCTTCTTACATATGGCGCAGAGAACTCCTCAGCTAAAGCCGGGGACAAAAGGCCTGTCACGGGCTCAGCCATCATAACGCCGTTTGCCCCCGCCTCCTTATATGCTTTGCAATAGTCTGTAATGAAGCTTGCAGCCTTCTCCAGCACAGTATGCACCATGTCCGGCTCATCATAACAGTCGATCATTATCTCTGTCACATCCAGCAGACGTGCCGCCAGTGAAAACGGACCGATCACGCCGGCAAATACCGGACGGTCTGTGATATGTTCAGCGGCAGTTTTGATGGCGTCTATGTAGAGCCCTGTGCGGCAGGAGCCCACAGCCGGTATCTCCAGCGCCCGGGCCTCCTCCTCTGTGGAGACAATGCTCCCCACTACAGTGGGCACCTCGCCGTCGGTCACACGGATAGTGGAGCCGAAGCACTCGGCCTCAACAGACAAGTCCATAAGGCTGACGCTTGCCGCCGCGTCTGTACGCTCCGCCACCAGCTCCATGGCCTTTGCCTGAAGCCCGCTGTCTGAAATCAGCCTCCTTACGGTAATGCCCATAGGCTGGATCGCAGGGAATGACAGAATGGGCATGGCCTTTTTTACCGGAGCTTCAAGCAGGTCCTTCAGCCAGATTCTCATATCCCGTTTCATATAGTCACCACCCATTCAGGCGCTACACAGCTCAACCGCGCAGTCAGCAGCGCTGGCAGCGTCTGGAGTATACCTGTCCGCTCCAATTTTCTGTGCAAAGGACTCTGTGACCGGAGCACCGCCAACCATAATTTTCACATTATCACGTATACCTGCCTCCACTGCCTTCTGCACGACTTCCTCCATAACACCCATGGTAGTTGTCAGCAGGGCTGAGCAGCAGATTATCTGGCAGCCCTCATTTTTGGCGGTCTCCACGAAGGTCTCGGGAGCAACATCCGTGCCCAAGTCAATGACCTCAAGGCCTTTGCCTTCCATCATCATCTTCACAAGGTTCTTGCCGATGTCATGCAGGTCACCCTTCACGGTGCCAATGCATACCTTGCCCGTGGCCTTTACCCCGGCCTCTGCAAGCAGAGGCTTTAAAAGCTGAGTGCCCATATTCATGGCCCGCGCCGCTACCAGTACCTCTGGCACAAATACCTCGTTGCGCTTAAACTTTTCACCGACAACGCTCATACCGCTAAGCAGACCCTCGTCCAATATCCGGTGAGCAGGTATGCCCTCATCTATGGCCTGCTGCACCAGCTGCTTTACGATCTTTGCCTTGCCTTTTTGTAGGTTCTCTGAGATATCATTTAGAATACTCATATTTTCTCCTGGTTCATTCTTCTTATATTTGGGGGATAATTTTTATGCACCCATTTGCTGCTTAGTGTAGCATATTAATTAAAAATGTCAAGGGGAACCGGATAAAAAGTTTACGTAATAAACATCTTTAATCTCTGCCTTTTTCATATATACAGATCCATTGATCATGCGTTGCCTTATGCATTTTTGATGTGTACGCAGAGTGTCGGAAAAGCCAAGCATTTATAAAGATCAACCGCCGCAAATAAGGCCGGGGTACTTTCTAGATCCACACTTTTCAATCCGGACACATTGCTATCTTTTTGCAACGCAAGGTACTATGCTTGTCACTATGCCGTTTCCTACAGCGGCAAAACACTTCCTGTTTAGAATAAGTATAGTGTATCGTTTGAGCGGACAAATGAAGAAAACTGGTATTGTAGAGTTTCAAACCAGTCAGCGGGGAAGGAAGCCGTCACTGACAGATGAAGATCTGCGGGACATTGAGCATCTGATCATATGCGTACGCATTATGTCAAAGAGGTACAGACGCTTTTGCAGAGGGCCGGCATGAAATCACTGTACTTGCCAGCTTACAGCCCTGATTTGAAAATGCTTCCCATAAATATGTTCAAAGAACATACGCCCCTCATACCGCCAATAAAATGAAAATACGCTGGATACCTTCTACACACTTTTGCGCTTTATAAGCACTGTACTGATCTCAATTTTCATCGTATGCGGATCCCCTTTCTCCGTCATTTCCGCAAGCCTGTTTACGGCTGTTTCTCCCATAACCTGAGTTGGAACGTGAACGGTCGTCAGCGGCGGCTCCATGTAATTGCAAAGAGGCAGGTCGTCAAATCCCACCACTGCCACGTCCTCGGGGATCCTGTATCCAGCCTCCTTCAGCGCCGCGATTGCACCGATAGCAATGTGGTCATTGTCTGCAAAGTAACAGCCCGCTGGTTCTTCCCCACTTTCCAGCAAGGCTTTCATGTCGGCATATGCGCCCTCCTGAGAAGGCGTAAGCTGATGGACAACAGACTTTGCGGTAGACATGCCGTTTCTGCGGATAGCCTTGTAAAAACCGTCGGCCCGCTCTGCAAAATTGCTGATCTGATATGAGGAGCACAGATATCCCGGCTGAGTCCTGCGCTTGGAAATTAGATAATTGGTGGCAATAAACGCCCCTTGAATATTGTTGATAAGGACATAGTTATAGTCAGCCGTTTCAAAATAAGCGTCAAGAATGACAATGGGCGTTTTGATCTGAGAAAAATGGGAAAGCGCCGGAGCGTCCAGTTCGGTAGCCAGAAGAATGATCCCCCGAAAGCCGGAGGTCTCCAAAGTGTAAAGCTGGTCGGGCAGAGTTTCATCTTCGTAAAGATAACGGATAAGTAGATCGTATTGTGCTTTTTGACACCCAATGCTGACGCCGTTTGTCAGGTCTGCAAAGAATGGGGTGTCCCCTACAACCGCGCCGCTCCGTCTATACACCACCAGACAGAATTGCCCCTTCCAGTTTCCGCGTGCAACTGCCTTTCGGGAAAAATCGTATCCCAGGCGCCTGGCAGCTTCTATCACCTGCCGCCTTGTAGCGGTGCTGACGCCGGGCTTATTGTTCAGAGCCATTGAAACCGCCGCCGGGGAAAGTCCCAGCGCCTTAGCCAGCTCTTTTGCTGTAATTGCCATAACGCTCACCTCCATTTGATCCAGTATAGAATATTTAGTGAATTAAGTCAATAAGTACTGAATTTTTTCTGTAAATTAAGTTTCTCATCTGGTATTCTAAGTATGGAAAACCGTGAAGGAAGAATTTTATGGCAAACATCAAGCTGGGCTATTTTCAGCGCGCCGGACGCTGTGAAATACCGGGGCCTTACCGCCGTCCGCCTACAGGAGCTGGGCGTGGAATTCGTAGATATTGACGATATCAACGATGAAGGGCTGCTCTATGATGAAAATGACCGTTTGAAGATCCTGGAAAATTTAAAGCCGCACATGTGGACGGCCTCTTTCTGCCCCACTGCAATTTCGGCACAGAATACCTGTGCGCCAGACTGGCAAAAGACCTTCATATCCCGGTGCTTCTCTGGGGCCCCCTGGACGAGAGGCCCGAGCCAAATGGCGTGCGGCTCCGCGACACCCAGTGCGGACTGTTTGCCACCGGAAAGGTTCTCAGGCGTTTTGGCGTGCCATTTACCTACATGACAAACTGCCGGTTAAACGACCCTGTGTTTGCCCGGGCATAAAGGATTTTCTGGCTGTGTGCAATGTGATGAAGACTTTCCGCAATATCCGCATTTTGCAGATTGGGCCAAGGCCCTTTGACTTTTGGAGCACTATGTGCAACGAGGGTGAGCTGTTGGAAAAATTCAGCGTGGAGCTGTCGCCCATCCCCCTGCCTGAGCTGACCGGGGAAGTTAAGCGGGCTATTGCGGACCGGGACGAGGTGCAGAAAACCATTGCCTGCTGCAAGGCAAATATGGAAATCAATGTAACCGAAGAACAGCTTGAAAACGTAGCCGGGCTTGCTGTGGCAATAGAGCGCCTTATGAGGAAATATCACTGCAGCGCCGGAGCTATCCAGTGCTGGAACGCCTTGCAGGGCGAGCTTGGCATTATGCCCTGCGCAGCCAACGCCATCCTGAACGAAAAAGGGCTGCCCGTTGTTTGTGAGACCGATATTCATGGGGCAATTACCGCTCTGCTGGTGGAAGCTGCCGCCAACGACGGAACACGCAGCTTTTTTGCCGACTGGACCATCCGCCACCCGAATATTGAAAACGGCGAGCTTTTGCAGCACTGCGGCCCCTGGCCCATTTCCTGCGCAAAAGAGAAGCCCTGCATTACTTACCCGCTGGCATTTGATCACCCCGGCGCAATTACCGCCGAAGCAAAGCATGGCGAACTGACCCTCGCACGGTTTGATGGCGACAACGGCAAATACAGCCTGCTTCTGGGCAATGCCAAAGGCGTAGACGGGCCAAAGGGTATGGGTACCTATCTTTGGGTAGAGGTGGAAAATATCAAGCGTCTGGAGGCCAAGATAGTAGAGGGGCCATATATACACCACTGTGTGGGTATTCACAGGGATGTGGTGCCGGTACTGTATGAGGCGTGCAAATATCTGGGCGTTACACCTGACCTTTACGACCCCGTTGAGGAGAAAGTGAGGGCGTATCTCCGTGGAGAATAAGGAATTGGAGCTGCTCTCGTGGGATCTGCGCCGGGACATCTTAGACATTATCATGGCCGGCGGCGGCGGGCATATAGGCGGCGATATGAGCCTGCTTAACGCCCTGATGGTGCTGTATAAAAATCATCTGAATATTACGCCGGAAACAGTTGACGACCCCGACCGGGACCGGTTCGTGCTGTCCAAGGGCCACGCCATGGAGGCCTATTACGCCGTGCTGTGCCATTGCCGGTTTCTTGACCTGGATGACGTAAAAGCAGGGTTCAACAAATGCGGCTCGCCCTATATCGGCCATCCTAATAATAAGCTGCCGGGCATTGAGATGAACTCTGGCAGCCTGGGCCATGGGCTGCCTGTCTGCGTTGGCATGGCCCTGGCTGGCAAGCGGGACGGCAAGAAGTATCGGGTCTACACCATTTTAGGCGACGGTGAGCTGGCTGAAGGCTCTGTATGGGAGGGGGCTATGGCTGCCGGCCACTATAAGCTGGACAATCTTTGCGCCCTCATTGACCGCAACGGCCTGCAGATGTAGGACGGATTTTGCGGACATTCAAAATAAAAAAGAATGTAGAGGTAACA
>CANPBX010000058.1 GCA_947572385.1 uncultured Clostridia bacterium | reverse complement strand
CCGGCACCATTATGGACAACATCCGCTATGGCCGGCTGGACGCCACCGACGAGGAGGTCATAGAGGCCGCGAAGACCGTCTGTGCCCACGAGTTCATAAGCCAGATGGAGGGCGGCTATTACACCCAGGTGAACGAGCGGGGCTCCCGGCTCAGCCAGGGCCAGCGCCAGCTGGTGGCCTTTGCGAGAACCCTACTCAGCGACCCGAAGATTCTGGTCCTGGACGAGGCGACCTCCTCTATTGACGCCAAGACCGAGAGACTGGTCCAGCAGGGACTGAACGCTCTCTTAAAGGGCCGCACCTCCTTCATCATCGCCCACCGCCTTTCCACCATCAAAAACTGCGACCGCATACTCTATATCTCCGACAAAGGCATTGCGGAGATGGGCAGCCATAAGGAGCTCATTGAGAAGAAGGGCAAGTATTACCACCTGTATACCGCCCAGCTTGAGGACTAAAAGGCTCCCGCAACCCGGAGTTGACACATTTCCCGCCCCGCTTTCTTGCCCCGCAACCGGCTCATGCTGTATCATATATCCATACTAAAGCCAGAAGGAGTGTTACAGTATGAAACTGTCAGACCGTATCCAGGAATTGAGAAAAACTAAAGGTATGTCCCAGGAGGAGCTGGCCGACAGGGTGGGAGTAACCCGCCAGGCCGTCAGCAAATGGGAGAGCGCGCAGTCTGTACCGGAGCTCGACAAGATAGTCGCTCTCAGCGAGATATTTGATGTGAGCACAGACTATCTCCTGAAGGGCGTTGAGCCTACGCCCTCTAAAGACAAACTTGACGCCAGACTGGGCAGCCGGGTGCTCTATATTGGCGCGCCTGCTATGGTGGTGATCGGAGTAATAGCCGGGTGCGCAAGCTGGTACAACTCCCAGAACCTTGCCGACACTTTAGGCTCCATGATAATCCAGGCGGTAGGTGTCGCCGGTTACTTTTTCGGCCGCGCCCTGTCGGACCAGCGGCCGGGATTTTGGACAAGGTTTCTTATTATCATGGGCGTGGCGTTTATGCCCTGTTCAATGCTTGCGGATGTGTTCATAAGATGCGCCACGCCTTACGGTGGGTCGCTCTCGCCCTATCCGGTGGAGATATGGCAGTTTGCCGTGTTTGTGGTGCTGTACATTATAATAGCTGTCGTGTCTGCTATTCTGATACGGCGTAAGCGCTGAATAAAACAAGACCGCCCTATCTCCACAGATAGAGCGGTCTTTCTTTATTCTCTTTTCGCTTCGCTCAAAGCACAAGACCTTGGGGCGCTGCCCCAAACCCTGCCAGGGGACATGCTCCCCTGGACCCCGTCCCGCTTCGCGCTCAGCCCATTTTCTCCAGCAAGTGGCTCCTCCTCAGCGCCAGCCGCACCACCGCGCACAACGGCACCGACACCACCACCGCTATCACCGCGTTTATCCCCGAGGTCACCGCCTTGGTCGCCAGCGCCGTCAGCACCGCCCCCATCTCGCTGCCCAGCAGCAGCCCCTGCACAAACGCCTTGCCCAAGTACAGTATCATATACATCAAACTACCCGCCGCGGCCGCAAACACATTCTGCACATGGTTCTCGGCCCGCGCCCCATGCACATTCGCCGCCCAGCCGCATACCGCCGCCAGCGTGAACTTGAACAGGAACGTCAGCGGCGCGCTGGCAATAAACGCCGGACTCGTCAGGTCGTACAGCGCCGCGCCGATACCCGCAGCCAGCCCGCCCCCTATGGGCCCCAGCACGAACCCCGACAGCAGACAGAAAATATTGCCAAAGTGTATCCGGCTGATATCCCCTATCGCCACCGGGATCGGCACCTCTATCTTGTTGCCCGCAAACGTCAGCGCCGCGAACACGCCTATCGCCGCTATCCTGTAGATCTTCGTCCGTCTCTCCATACAAACCATTCCTCTCGTCACAAAAATGCTTTTCCGGCTTAAACCCGCCGGGAATACTAATAAATTATGCGCGCGTCACCCCGGTCTCCCTTGCGGCCTCTGCCACCGCCCTTGCTATAGCCGGGACCACCTCTTTATTAAAGGCGCTGGGAATAATATTCTCCTCAGAGAGCTCCCCCTCAGGGATGATCCCCGCCAGCGCCCTTGCCGCCGCCAGCTTCATCTCCTCGTTTATCTCCCTGGCCCGCACCTCCAGCGCGCCCCTAAAGATCCCCGGAAAGCACAGCACATTGTTTATCTGATTCACGCAGTCCGACCGCCCGGAGCCCACTACCCGGGCACCCGCAACCTTAGCTTCCTCGGGGAATATCTCGGGAGTGGGGTTTGCACAAGCGAAAACTATGGCGTCCTCAGCCATAGAGCTCACCATATCCCTGCTGACACATCCCGGCGCGGAGAAGCCCATAAACACATCGGCCCCCCTTATCACCTCTGATAGCGGCCCGCATTTTCTTTGAGGGTTGGTGTCCTCCGCCAGCTCAGCCTGGGCGGGAGTCATCCAAGACTCGCCCGGGCATAAAGCCCCCTGCCTGTCGCAGACCACCACATTTTTAAGACCCAGGGCCATTAGCAGCCTTGTACAGGCCGTCCCAGCCGCGCCAGCGCCGTTTACCACCGCCGAGACCTTGCCTATCTCCTTGCCCACGACCTTTAAGGCGTTTATCATTGCCGCCACCGTCACTACGGCGGTGCCGTGCTGGTCGTCATGAAAGACAGGTATGTCCAACCGCTCCTTGAGCCGGCGCTCCACCTCAAAGCACCTGGGGGCGGAAATATCCTCCAGGTTTATCCCACCGAAGGACCCGGCGATAAGCTCCACTGTGCGCACTAACTCGTCCACGTCCTTAGAACGTATGCAGATAGGGAAGGCGTCAACGCCTGCGAAGGCCTTAAACAGCGCGCATTTACCCTCCATAACGGGCATTCCCGCCTCGGGCCCGATATCCCCAAGGCCCAGCACTGCCGTGCCGTCGGTGACTACTGCTACCAGGTTTCCCCGGCGGGTATATGCGAAGGATCTCTCCGGGTCCTTCTGTATCTCAATGCACGGAGCGGCTACTCCGGGGGTGTATGCCACCGAAAGGTCGTCCCGGCCGTCTAGGGGGCATGGGGTTTCAATGCGTATCTTTCCATGCCATTTTTCGTGCATTTCCAGAGCTTTTTTGCTAAAATCCATGGATATCCCTCGTTTTCTATAGGTTGATAAAAATATTGTATCACTTTGCCCCGCTAAAATCAACAGGAACGACTTCACAAACATAGCTCCAACCAGCTATTAATTTATTTGGCGAAATGCCGACATAAAAGTAACAGCAAAAATTCCCAGGGGGGTTATTTTATGACGATCAGGCAGATAGCGCAAGACCGGCAGCAGCAGAGAATAAGCGACCTAACTCAGAGGAGCCTGGGGAAGGCACATGTAAACCCATATGGCACGCCCGGCATGAGCCTGAATAACGCCGGGGATCTCCGCAAGACTGTCCCGGTGGACGAGGGCGTTGTGCGGCAGATCAAGCAGATCGCCCTTGAGCACATGAAAAACGGCTATGGGGTCAGTGACGGAGAGGACGTCAGCACAGCTATCAGAAACTACGCCATGTCCCTTTCCCCTGAAAAAAGGCTGAGCGCCTCATGGACACTGAATGAAATATTTCACAACGAGGCCGTAAGGCTGGGGGAGTTCGTCCACAGGCACGACCCTGGATGGGACTGGGGGAAGCCTTTTGACACTGGTATCCTGGACAGCTATATCCCGGGCGTAGATACCAAGGCATAAAACTCTTCAAGTGCCCTGGCCAGCGTTTCGGGCTTTTCCTCGTTCACTGCATGCCCAGCTCCCTCGATCATCCTAAGCCTTGCGCCCGTGATATTCCGGGCCAGGAACTGTGCTGATTTCATGTTTATATTGTCCTTCTCACCGCAGAGGACCAGGGTTGGGGTCCTGACCTCCTGCGCCCTTGCGCCCAGGTCCAGTCCCTTGAGGGAGTTACCCAGGGCAAGGGTATCCCTCTTGCCAAAGGCCATCCCGTTAAAGGCGGACTCTGGCAGGAGCCTGAATACAATATTCTGAAAAACCAACGCTGCCTTCGGAGCCTTATGGGGCGTGCCGATAAGGACCAGCGACCCCACCCTTTCCGGGAAATCCAGGGCATAGTTCAGTGCCAGCACCCCGCCCAGAGACAGCCCGCAGAGCTCCAACGCTCCGTCTATTCTCCCACAGTATTCTATAAACGAGGAATACAGGTTCCCATAGCTTGCCTCCTTACCGCCCAGGATAGAGCCCAGGTCAGGGCAGAGTATATCTCCGGTGTCCCTCATATATGAAAGCGTCTGCTTCCAGCTTGCCGCCTTATGCCCGGTGCCGTGTATGAATATTCTCATGAGAACATCTCTTTTCGCTTTTTTCAATGATTATACCACGGGCCCCCCGCGGATTCAAGCCGTCCCATTGCTTTTCGGCTCCGGACGGGCTATAATATTGTCAATACAATAGGAACCGAGGTAATACAAATGGCTTATAATGCGTGCATTTTCGATCTGGACGGCACCCTTGCCGACACCCTCCGCTCCATTGCCTATTTCGGCAACGGCGCGCTTAACGCCTTTGGGTATCCCTCCATTGCCCCAGAGGAATACAAGCTTCTGGTGGGCAACGGCGCGGACCTGCTGATACGCCGGATGCTGGCCCGGGTCGGTGCCGGTTTAAGTGAGGCTGAAATAAGAAATTTCCGCGCCGAGTACGACCGCCGGTATGAGAGCCGGCCAATGCACCTTGTGACGGCCTATCCGGGCCTTCAGAGCCTGCTCTCAAAGCTCAAATCAAATGGCGTTAAGCTGGGGGTCCTCTCCAATAAGCCGGACAATATGACCCGGGCCATAGTCTCAAAGCTCTATGGGAACATCCCCGGCGCCGTCCGCGGCCAGCTTCCGGACGTCCCGACCAAGCCCGACCCCACCGCGGCCCTGGCTATGGCGCGGGAGCTGGGGGTATCCCCTGGGGAAGTGCTGTATATCGGTGACAGCGGAGTGGACATGGACACGGCAAAAAACGCCGGCATGGATCCCTGCGGGGTGCTCTGGGGCTTCCGCACAGAAGGGGAGCTTTTGGAGCACGGGGCGAAGTACCTGGCTGGTGACGCTGCCGCCTTAGAAAATATTATCGATAAGCGATAAATATATATTGACAAACAATATAATATGGGCTATAATGAAGCCATAAACTCAGTGGAGGTGTCTTTTATGGCTGCCCGCAATGCTTCGTGGACAAAGGCCGCAACAGTTATAGCCCTGATTCTTCAGGCCTCATTTATCATTGCAGCCTTTGTCTTCTTTGTCCTTATAGTCCATGTAATAATAAACCCTGACACAGTCTCCGGCAAGCCAATTAGTATATATTTCTATGGCGTCAGCTTCTCTGTAAACGATGTTGCCGCATACACTGTCGGGGGCAAAGTGAGTATCTCAGGCGTGGTGCTGTATCTGCTCTATGGCTGTGCCCAGGCCATAATAAGCGCGGCGGCCTTTAACAGGATATACGCCGTGCTGGAATACTCCAAGACCCGGCCCCCTTTCCGCTGGGAGAATGTGGAGAAGCTCCGCAAGGCTGGCTTTCTCTTTCTCTCAACTGTCCTTTTGCAGTTTCTCCTTGCGCTGCTTGGCATGGTATTCGTCCGGGATGTAATAACATTCGCTGTGAATATTAAGCTGGACAACGCAATAATCGGCGTGATAATTCTCTGCGTCGCCCAGATATTCGCCCAGGGCGTACAGATGCAGGAGGAACAGGACGGCCTGGTGTAAGCCTATGGGGCAGATAATATTGCGCCTGGACCGACTGATGGTGGAGAAAAAGATATCCCTTAATGACCTTGCCGCTCAAGTGGGCATTACCTACGTGAACCTCTCAAAGCTCAAGAACAACCACGTCAGCGCCATACGCTTCTCCACCCTGGCGGCTATCTGCGAGGCCCTTCACTGCCAGCCGGGGGACATACTGGAATATGTTGAGAGCGGGGAATAAAGTATAAAAAAACACCGTGCGGGGCTTTCGCACGGTGTTTTTTATATTGACTTAAACTGGGCATATTGCTTTTTGCAGCTTTATCCGATAAGCATCCGGCCCTCGGGCAAAATGCTCGGTGCGCTTTTGGATTTCATCATTATAGACAGGCCAAAGGACACCGGGCCCACCCTTCCGATGAACATGGTAAGGCATAGGATGATTCGGGACAGGGGCTCAAGTTTACCTGTCACCCCCGCGCTAAGGCCCGCCGTACCAAAGGCAGAGGCCGCCTCATACAAAAGGTCAATGAACCGTATCTGCGGGTTCAAAAGCGTGAAGGCGCAGGCGTCCGCAAACACCACGCCAAGCCCCAGGAGAATCACGGTTAAGGACTTGTATACAACCCCGGGGGCAAATCTGTGCCTGAGGACAACGGCCTCGCTCCTGCCACGAAGGGTAGAGATTACCGTCACCAGCAGTACCACAAGGGTGGTGGTTTTCATGCCGCCTGCCGTGGAGCCAGGGCAGCCGCCTATGAACATCAGCGCTATGGAGAGCACCTTTGTGAAGCTGCCCTGGGCGCCGATGTCCACAGAGGCAAAGCCTGCCGTCCTGGTGTTTACAGACTGAAACAGCGCCGTATTTACCTTTGCAGGGAAGCTCAGGCCGGCCATGGTCCCGCCGGACTCCATCAGCAGGAAGCCCAGCGTGCCAGCTATTAAAAGGGCACCGGTTGCCCGCAGGCATACTTGGGAGTGGAAATTCAGCCGCTTGCGGCCCTGATGCTTTAGGGGGGAGACAAGCTTACATTGGTATATGTCCCGCACCACCACAAACCCAAGCCCGCCGGTAACTATGAGCGCGTCTATTGTCAGGCAAACTAAAGGGTCGCCGGTAAAGGCCGTGAGGCTGGAGTTTCCGGGCACAAAGCCCAGTATGTCAAAACCGGCGTTACAGTATGCGGAGACCGACACGAATACAGAGGGCCATATCCCGCCTATGCCATACTCTGGCACGAAGCGCAGCATCAGAAGGCCTGCACCTAACAGCTCACAGGCGAAGGTGAAAAACAGCATGAGCTTTAAAAGCGAGGCGGCGTCCGGCATGTCGCTGCCAGAGGCCTCGCCGGTGAGAAGCATTTCACGAAGGCCCAGCCGCCTGTGCACAAGAAGTGAAAAGGCCGTGGCAAAGGTCGAGAGGCCCAGGCCCCCCAGCTGTATCAGCAGCAGGACCACCGCCTGCCCGAAGGGGGACCAGTATCCGGTGGTGTCTACAACCGAGAGGCCGGTCACGCAGGTGGCTGAAGTCGCGGTGAACAGGGCGTCCAGAGGGCTGGTAAAGGTGCCGCCGGCCGAGGACACCGGCAGTGTCAGGAGCAGGGTCCCGGCGGTTATCAGCAGCACAAAGCTCACCACTATCACCCTCACAGGGGCCGCGCTCTTTTTAACCGTATTAAGCGTCCGCCTTGTAAAATATGTCAATTCACCCGCCCGCCTTTCAAAGCAAAATCAAATAATTTATCCGGCGCTGGCCATAAGCCTGTTAAGGCCTGTTTTTTCAATGGCTATCATCAAAGGCACCCCGAGAGCATAGCAGACCACCAGCTCGCCAATGCCAACCGAGACCGCCCCGGCCAGGAAACCTGCCAGTGAAGCGTTGCCCCAGCTGAACACCCCGGCCTCAGAGAAGCAGCAGAGCTCAAAGCCGACTATCACGGCGTTTGCGATAACCGGCGGCAGGGGAGCCAGCCAGGCAATCCCTTTATAGCGCACCCTGGAGAGGGCCAGGGTACCCACTGCCGCCACAAAGGAGGCAAGCGTGCCGAACACCCAGTCCACTATCCCAAAGGGGCTTGTGAGGTTGGCGATAAGGCATCCCAGCATGAGGCCCGGTACCGCGGCAGGGGTAAACACCGGCAGCACGGTAAGCGCCTCGGAGAACCTGAACTGCACCGGACCATAGGCCAGATTCATGGCTGCCGCAAGATATGTAAGCCCGGCGTACATAGCCGCGATGACCGCGCTTACAGCGATATAACGAACTTTCCTTGAGCTTGACATTAACATTCCTCCAAATTTTCGGTTCCGGCGCCCCTTTATAAAAGGCTCTGCGGGCCCCGGCCCCTTAGTTTTATTTAAGGTCAGGATTTCACGACTGACCGCGGTCAAAGCCCGACCGCAAGGATAAGGATACGATATTTTGTGAAAAAAAGCAAGGGTTAGGCTGAAATTTCCCCTTGCGCTTTTTGAGAAAAGGGGGTATAATAGGATAGTCATGCGGGCGTGGCGGAATTGGCAGACGCGCCAGATTTAGGTTCTGGTGGGAGACTGTGCAGGTTCGAGTCCTGTCGCCCGCACCATGTAAGGACGATTATTTTGATACAATGGGTATCGAGATAATCGTCCTTATTTTTTGCCAAAAACCGCTGAAAATAGCGGATTTTATAACACTTTTGAGAAAGCACCGCCTCTGACCTGGCAGAAAGCCGGGCTGGAGGCGGTGCTTTTTTGCTTTTTAAGAGCTTCTGGTGGGCTGAGCTATCGTGCATTTGTGGCTACTATCGTCAAACAGTGAGGGCGAAATGCCGCTCCGACAAGGGCTACCGTTAAATTGTGGGGCTATCGTTCTTTTGTGAAGACTATCGTGAAATCATGTGGTTCTGTTCTTCTTGGATGCAGAATGTTTCGCAAAAAGATTTCCCATCATTACCGCAAGAAGTTCATAACCAGCGCCAGGGCGACAATCCCCAGCATCATCAGCACCAGCAGCACACTAACGATGGTAGATGTGGTGTTGACAGCGCTCCGGCTTTCCTCGCTCTTTACGCAGATCACAGAGAGCAGCAGGCTGACAATCAGCGCGGTCAGACTGAGCTTTTGAAATCTTTTCGTATTTTCCATGTGCGGTGTTGTCTATACCCCCATGTAAAAGTGGGTTACGACCGCCGCAGTACCTATAACAAAAGGGGCCGTTCATCCGCGCCGTGTATTTCATTGGCTATAAAGGCTACCCCAAAAATGAACTTACCCCCTATTTGGGGGGAGAGGTACGTGCTTTGTACAATTGAGCGAAACTACTTCTCCGGTGTGAGTTTAATACGAACGGAACTGGAATTGCCTCTATTGAGTATGACTATTTTGGTTCAAAGGGATGTACATTCATTTCTCCTTGTGCTATAATGTAAAAAACAATCGAAAGGAGGCGATTCCTGTGGGTGTTTGCGTTGCCGAGTATTTCGGGCAAAGAACGGATATCGATTATCCTGCCATCACCCCCATTAACATTCCCCCGAAGGGGCAGGATGGGAAAGTAGCCTGGGGCGGTGCCTGCCCGCTCTGCCCATTTTCAAGTGGAAATGTATGCAAAAAGCTGAAAAGCGGAAATGAGCCAGTGTGTTCTGTGCGTAGAGCTGATGGAACGCTGTGGCTAAACTGCTCTGAACGGCTGTGTTCAACAAAAAAGGACTTACCTCTAAACCAGCACCAGGCGAATATTCTGCTCCAAGTTGGTCGGCATATTTTTTCACCTAATATCTCCCCAGATGATATCTGTGTAAAACGTGAAGCGCGTCTTTCTGTAATAGAAGGCACAAAGTACAACGCTGATTACATTATGACTGTACGGGGCGGCTTGAGCAGCTTTTCTGGCCCAGATCGCCTTGTTGTGGAAATGCAAGGAGGCGGAGAAACTACAAACACTGGTGACTTGACTCGCCATGTTCAAAACTGGCGGGTGCAGGGTAATACCACTAATGCTTTTTTGCGACAGGAAACAGGGGCATCGCCACTTGAAACAAACGCATGGAGGCGGCAGCAAGAGCAGTTCATCGTTAAAGGCAACATCGCAATGAAAACTTGGAAAGGCTATGGCATTGCATTTTGTGTCGGTTCGTTGCTTTACGACTACTTGATGGGTAAGTTAGCGTCCGCAAATCTGCCTGATTTGCATCAATACAACTGGACCCTGGCCTTGATTACCTTTAAAGAAGATGTAAGCGCTCCTCCGCAACCCGGCCCTATCCCTCTTGCTGTGGATGATGAAAAATTGCTGTATACAAACTACCAGACGTTTGTGCAAGCGTTGATTAACCAAGGCGAACCTTCATTGAGTGCGTTTAGGGGCGATTTCATTACCTTAAACAATGCAACCATTCAGGTTCCATAAGGAGCCGGAGGTGTTTTTACACAGTTTCCGTTTCTAATTTTAACTCCGCACAGTTGTTATCAAATTTGTCCCTTTTATGTAGATATCAAACAAGCGAGTCGCTCATTTGAACGACTCGCTTGTATTATGCATTGTAGTATTTCTTATCGGCCTCAACTATTCGTTTTCCAATCCACTCAATGACAGGTACACACACTGCATTACCTATTGCTCGATATCTGCTTCCGTCCATCCTTTTGGAAATCCCTGTAGCTGTTCGCACTCGGAAGGGAGCATCCGTCTGACAAACAGCATCCGAGCTTCCTCTGGAGTCGAGAGTATAAGTTTCTCCATCATTTCGGTAACCTTTTCCTTGTGGCCCTGCGCTTGCTCTTCTGCCAATGCCTGCGTGCTGGATAGAAAAGAGATTTGCGCCCGGTACGCTTTCTCCAATGCAGGCGGCAATGAAGTTCCTCGTTCCTTTGCTCTGTCCAGCAGCGATTGAATTTGTTCCTGGTTCAAAAAGTACTTCAGCGGAGCCGAGGGTTCCACGACTTCCGACAATGTAAGTTCGTCTACGACGCTGCGGTGTTCCAAAGAATTTTGCATCCAGTACTCTCCATGAAACACCATACCCGAGTTCATCCAGTGTGGACAAGACGATTTTAAAGTCTTTACCTTGTGCGCTGTTAAGAAGTCCGGGAACATTTTCGATAAAAACCCAGCGAGGCCCTTTGGCTTCAATGAGTTCTGCATATTTGTAGAAGAGGCCACTTCTACTTCCCTCCAGTCCTTTCCGTTTTCCCTGGTTGGCAAGAGACAAATCTTGGCATGGAAAGCCTCCCGCAAAAAGATCGACATCTGGAATGTCTGATTTTTGTACTTCTGTGATATCGCTTTTTAGCGGTGTTCCGGGCCAGTGTTTCCTTAGGATAGATTGTCCAAAGGGGAGAATTTCGCACTGGAATGCAATCTCCATTCCGGCACGTTCCAATCCAAGGTCAATACCGCCAATACCGCTAAAAAAAGAAGCAACTCTCATGTTTTCTCACCGCTTTCAGCTTTGCTTTCTTTGAGTATGCGCGTTGCCTCCACAAGCGCTGTTCGGCGGACAAATTCACTATAAGATGAGTATTCTTGTAGAATAGCGGCTTTTTTCAATTTTTCAAGTTCCTCTTCACTTACACGGATGCTCATTGAAATTGTTTTCTTCATCACCGCACCTCCGCATACTATATTATCTCTTTTGTGCTACAATGTCAATACTATCGGCCACAAAAAGATTATATAATTAATCCAACGGCCTTTACGGATACAGCTATTTAAGCCAAACCATCGTGTATTGATAGGGCAATGCGTTTTATCAAGGGAACAGTTACAGAATTTCCTACCTGCCTATAAGCATCCTCCATTGTTATTGACTTTGGAAAATAAAAATTATGTGGGAATCCTTGAAAACGCAAGCATTCTCTCAATGTTAAACGCCGTGCACCATAGTCGTCTCTAACAAGAATTGCGTTTTGTGGACTGTACATAGATGCCGTCAATGTTG
>CANPBX010000057.1 GCA_947572385.1 uncultured Clostridia bacterium | reverse complement strand
GACCGTTTCGGAATGCTGTTGCTTACGACTTCTGCCTGACCGATCAGGGGCTGTATTTTATCAACCGCATGGATTCCGACTGCGTTTATCTATGCGGCAGGGAGGGCGCCAGCAGTCTGAAGGTTTCAAATGACCCGGCCCTGTCTGTCGGCTATGATGGCGAGAAAGTTACCATGATTTTAAAATCGGATGGGAAACGCAGGTTTTGAGCAGATGTTTATCATGTACAACCCGGCAGTATGCAAGACCTCCGATATCCTGGACACCTTTATCTACCGGCAATGGCTCTTGGACGCCCAGTATTCCCTCTCAACTGCCATAGGCCTCTTTAAGTCCATCATCTCCATTGTCCTGACCCTGACTGCAAACTATCTCGCCTGCCGCTATACCGACTACCGAATCTTTTAGGAGTTGACATTATGGATCAGAAAATATACAATAGCTTTGGGGACAAGATCTTTCAGGCGGTCAATTACATCATACTGACCGTTGTTACCCTGACCTGTCTTCTGCCCATGCTCCATGTGCTGGCCCTCTCCCTCATCGACAGCGTCTCGACCACAGCCAATAAGGTATTGTTTATTCCAAAAGGCTTTAACCTAGCTGCCTATCAGGCAATGTTCTCAAACCTCATTTTCCTGAACTCCTTTTTTGTCTCCGTGTTCCGCACGGTAGCCGGTATGGCTATCAACGTGTTCATGACGGTTTTAGCCGCATACCCGCTCTCCAATCAAAACACCGAGCTCAGGGACAGGAAGCTGATAAGCCTGTTTTTCATAATCCACATGATGATTTCCGGCGGGCTCATTTCCAACTACCTCTTGGTGAATAAGCTTGGGATGATAGATTGAATTTGGGCCCTGATAATCCCTATGATAATCTTTGCAACCATACCTATCCTTTTCGTGTACCCGTTCATGCAGAAGCATTTTGTGGCGGGCATTACCACAGGCTAGGTAAAAGAGTAAAGCAATATTAAAGAATGGGAGAATTATATGAACATGAACTCGCGTCTCACCGCCGATCTATCCATCCCCGCTCCTGGCTCGTGGTCGTACTCCGGCCCCTTCGACCGGGCGGTCAGGTTCATCCAGCGGCACCAGCTCCTGGACGCCTCCCTCTGGGCCCGGTTCGCTCGGCAGTTCACCCGCCCCTCCGACGACCAGGATTTAGGCTGGCGCTGCGAGTACTGGGGCAAGCTCATGCGCGGCGGGGCCATGGTCTGGTGCTATACCCAGAGCCCGGAGTTGTACCGTCAGCTGGAATCAGCCGCCCGGGAGATGCTCCAAAACGCCGAAGCCGACGGCAGGATATCCACCTACAGCCGGGAGGCTGAGTTTCAGGGGTGGGATGTCTGGGGCAGGAAATATGTGCTCCTTGGAATGGAGTATTTCTATAATATCTGCGCGGACGAGGGCTTGAAAGCCGAGCTGCTGGACTCCCTCAGAGCCCAGGCCGACTATATCCTCGCCCACTTCGGGCCGGGGAAAGCCGACCTGCGTGAGGCCAGCTGTCACTGGGAAGGGCTCAACTCCTCCTCCCTGCTTGAGCCCATTGTGCGGCTCTACAACATGACCGGTGAGGGGAAGTACCTGGACTTCGCGGGCTATATCGTGGGCCTGGGCGGCATTCAGCCGGCAAACATCTTTGAGCTGGCCTTGGAAGATGAACTTGACCCCTGGCAGTACCCGGTAACTAAGGCCTACGAGATGATGTCTTGCTTCGAGGGGCTTTTGGAGTATTCCCGAGCCACAGGCGAGGAGAAATGGAGCCGCGCGGTGGTGAACTTTGCCCATAGGGTACTTAACTCTGATATCACTATAATCGGCAGCGCGGGCTGCACCCACGAGCTCTTTGACCACTCCCGGCTCCGTCAGGCGGACCCGGAGTTCACCGGCATCATGCAGGAGACCTGTGTCACCGTTACCTGGATGAAGCTCTGCGGACAGGTGCTCCGCTTCACCGGCGACCCGGTCTTCGGCGATGCCATGGAGCGCTCTCTGCACAACGCCCTTCTGGGTGCGGTGAACACCGGAAAGGTCCCCCGGGACCTACTCTCACCCGGCGGCTGGCTACCCTTCGACAGCTACAGCCCCCTGCGTGCAGGCTGCAGAGGGCAGGCGGTCGGCGGCAGGATGGTCATGACAGACAACACCATATACGGCTGCTGCGCGGCAATAGGCGCGGCGGGCTTCGGTGCCGCAGCCCTGCACAGCGCCCTGCTCACCCCAACTGGCGCGGCTGTAAGTCTATACTTACACGGAACGCTGAGCCTGCCAACTCCCGGTGGCAATAGGCTGGAAATCCGCATGGATACAAAATATCCGGTGGATGAGAACATCAACCTTGAGCTGTCTGTTGATATGTCTGAGAAATTCGAGCTGGACTTGCGGATTCCTGGCTGGTGCAAAGTACCTAAAGTCTGGGTAAATGACGAAAGCGTCCACGCCGACACCGGCTGGCTACGTCTGGAACGGCTCTGGAAAGACGGCGACAGGGTCAGCCTTCAGTTTCCAATGCCCGTGGAGTTCATATCGTCAATGGAGTTGGGAGAGGGCAGTGAGGAACTGCCACCACATGTGGCGCTTATGCGCGGGCCTATAGCCTTGACGGTCTCGGAGGAGTTTCCCGGGGACGATTTGTCCGGGACGGTGGAGCTCGGAAGTATCAGGCAGACACCTGTGTCTGAGGCCCCCTTTGAGGCGCGGATGGTTTTTGAGGCAGAGCTCAAGAACGGTGGGCGTATGAGGTTTGCGGACTATGCCTCCGTTGGGAAGGGGTACGACAAGAATATTGCGGTTTGGCTGCCGTGCAGCGGTGAAAAGGAGCCCAGCACTACGGAGAGAGCGGAACACTCATTACGCAAGGAATAGCTGCGCAAAAGCAAAAAACACCCCATCTGGGGCCCCGGCGAGTATAAGTACCGGCTCTCGGCCGTATTCTGGTCCTTTATCATCAGTATATTTCCATTAGAGAACATTTAACAGATTGCCCCCATACTCAAAGATATGGGGGTACTTCTTTACTGTCCGGCCCGATACTTTTCGATTACTGCCTTTATCTTCTCCCTGGCCCGAATAACCGAGTGCCTGATCGATCGCGGCCTAAAATGCTCTATCTCTCCAATCTGGCGGTAGTTGAAGTTATATCATGGTAGAGCAGAAAACGCCGTCGCTGGACTTCCGGGAGTGAGGCGATAGCCTTATCAAGTAGCTCTCGCTGTTCTTCATCAAAAATCAATTCTTCAACGCTTTTGGGCACCCTGAACGCCCGGTTATAGAGTGTTTCATCCCACAAATCCGAATGTTCCTAATGCCGCCAATCGGATTGTTGGAGATTTCGTCTTTTTCCAATACTGTACTGTATGCACGGCACCAGTTGGCGCACTGGCTGCAGTCATACCTTTCAAACAATGCGTTATGCAGGGTCAAAAGCTGCCGATTCAATTTCTCATCTTCAGCGTGATTTTTCAGGAAACTTCGGAACTTGAGATTTTCCCGCGCTTTCTTTTTAGCTGCCTTATGTACTTCTTCTGAACTATCATTTTCTTCCTTCTTCTCAGTGTCCTCACACGCTGTCACAAATGGCCTCACACCGTGCTTATCGGCGTTTGCCGTGTCCTGCCTCTACTCCGCTCCACCCTCCAACGCGGCACCCCACAGGGGCCGACATGGTGCTTCTCCTCTTTTTGCTAGGCAGAGAATTTGAAACCGATAATATTGCAACTATACGATCAATGCTGACAGTGAGTAATTTCCGGTTGGATCTGCTTGACAACCCATTTTTCTAAGTATAGCATATAAGGCAGAAAAAAAGATAGAGAAAAGCTCCCCTATAGAGGAGCTTTCAATTTTTTATCTCAGTTTGAGCATCTGTTTCCGTAGGGAAAACGCGAATCCCCCAATCATCTATCATATTTATTGTGAATCTGGTGGCCTGTACCAAATAGCGAGGAGTCTGAGCCTTCCCAAACAGGAACTTTTCCGCCGATTCCACGCCGCTGTTCCACGCGGGGTTCTGGCAGATTTTCCATACATCTGCACCAAGCGGCACAGGTAGCCGAACCAATAAACCAGCCTTATCAGCGGCGCGGTAATTCTCCAGTGTTATCTTCTCCGCGCTACTCATAACTCATCGCAAAAGCGGCATACTGCCGGTAAGCTTGTTGACTTTCTTCTTCGCCCCGCAGACCGCCACGCCAAAATACCGCAAGTCGCTTTCAGGTACAGCGCTCATCTTCTCAATAAACTCATCATAGGTTTTGCACCCCTGAGCCAGTTCCGTAAAGTCAGCCACCGTCAGATCCGCGTAATCCGGCTGGTAGAGTTTCTCCCGCATTTCCTTGATTCTCTCCTTTGTTCCCCGCAGAACTGGCACGGGAAACTTAATAATACCAAGATGCACATTGCCGCTCTGGTCGGTGACGTCCGCACCCGCCACATCCGGCATTTGCCTGCCCAGAGTGATTCCAAGAATCGCCGCCGTGTTTGCAATGATGCCCAGCGGTAAAGCCTCGTCAATTACCATCACGCATTTTTCGTTTTGCAAGTCCATAATCGACCCTCTCTTTGCTGAAAATTTCCTGATAAGCCCCCGGCGTCAGCCCAATAAAACGGTTGAAATAATTGGTGAAGTGGCTCTGGTCGGAGAAGCCGGTCCGTAGCGCCGTATCGACCGGGGGAACGCCCTGTTCCAGCAGCTTTTTCGCCCTGCCGACGCGGATATTCTCCAGATAGCTGTATGGAGTTACGCTCTTTGATTTGGTAAATGCCCGCAATAGCGCGGACTTGCTCAGACCTACATAACGGCAGATCTCAGTAAGACAAATCCGTTCGGCATAGTGCTGTTCCATGAAAGCACAGGCTTTCTCAATTTCCTCCCGGCACTCGGGAACACAGGCTTCAAAGGGCTTGCCGTACTGCTGAACCAGCCGGGAAATCAGGAGCAGTAAGTTTTCTTCTTTTCCAAATCCCCGGTCATCGGCCATCACCAATTCGTGGAGTGTGCGCAGATAGCAGGCGGCCTCCTCGTCGGAAATTACGCTGGGGGAAAAGCCGGGCAGCTCCCGCCTGCCGGTGATTTCCTCCACCAAGTCCAGCATGACTTCTTTCGTGATGTTGATACTGCGGTAGTCCAGCACCTCCCCGCCGCTCTGGACACATGCGTGGTTATCGCCGGGGTTAAACAGGAGAATATCACCTTTTCTGATGGTGTATTCCTGATTTTTGCAGGACAATATCCTCTCCCCGCGCTCCACAAAGCCAATCACATAATATCCGTGGAAGTGGTTGGGAAAGGGCTGTGCTAGGCCCTCAAAGCGGTACGCCTCGATATGCAGTTTGTCATCATAGACCACGGTGCGCACTTCTTTTTTCATGGGCTCACCTCCTTTTGTGGACTATTATATCAGCAGATGGGAGGCTTTAGCTTGTAAAATATCTTCATTTTGCGCCGCTATGCTCTCTGCCAAAGCAGCATATTATTCGCAAACATAGCGTTCACTCTGCCGGTATCCTTCAGCCACGCCAAGTAAGAGCGCACGGTACTGCCCACCAAAATATACTGCTCAAAATTCATTGTCAGCCCATAGTCAGTAAACAGCTTTTGCAAAATGACCTCAAAGCAAAGCGGCTCTTTGCAAGTGTCAACTATTTTCTCCGCAATCTCCAGCACCTTGTCAATATTACACTGTGCCAGATCAGCTATGTCCTCGGCGGCAGCGGCATGTGCCGGGACGAACATCTTCGCCTGCATAGACTTCACCATCTCTAGGGTTTCCAGATAAGCGGCAACATCATAAATAAACCCGATTTGGTATTTTTGCAGTGTCTCCCGGCTGGACAGGCTGTCGGCCAGATAAACTACATCGTCAGCCGTCCGAAAGCCCACCATATCGAAGAAGTGTCCGGGCAGAGGAATGATCTCAAAACCCTCCGGCAGGCACTTTTTTGTCAACTCTTGCGCGCTGCTCTCCTGGGCCATGAGAAACTTGTGCCGAAGCTCCTTACACGGATAACCGCCGTACAAAAAGGACGGCTCCAAAACAGGGTGGCGGGTAAAAGCGCACTCAATTCCCGGAGCGTAGATCATGCACCCGGTCTGTCCCTGCAAATACCTGTTGCCGCCGATGTGGTCGGCGTTGGAGTGGGTATTGTAGATGGCGGCGAGCTTCCAGCCGTTTGCGTCTAAAATCTGCCGGACCTTGCGGCCCGCATCCTTGTCGCTGCCGCTGTCGATCAGGCAGACCTCTTGCTCATTTAACTTTACCAGACCAATCTTGGCCGGGCTTTGGATATAATAACTTCTTTCTGAAACCTGAATAAGCTCGTACATAATTCTGCCTCCCTTTTGCTTGTACACGCATTATAGCACACTCTTGCGGAAAGTCAAATTGCGGCTTGCATATATCGCGCTCATGGGGTATGATGAAGCTGTCCAGTCACGCCGTCAAACCGTCCAGTTGCGCCAGGCGGCTTTATTTATGCGCGGCTGGGACCGATAAAAAAGCAGAGGAACACCAGCATGATAAAAATAGCGATATGTGATGACGAAGCCCCGGCCCGCGCCTATCTTACAGCGCTTATCCGTGCACAGTCCCGCTCATGTGAAATCACTGAGTACGCCTGCGCGGAGGACTGTCTTGCAGACTGTCGGGAATTTGACCTGCTCTTTCTGGACATCGAGTTAAACGTTGACGGCCAGGACGGCATGGAGCTTGCCAAAAGGATCAGGGAGAGCTCCGGCGGTCCACAGCCTGTTATTATCTTCGTGACCGGCTACGAGCGCTATGTGTATGATGCCTTCGATGTGGGTGCGTTCCAGTATCTCCTCAAGCCCGTGGACGAGGAGAAGTTTGCAGCGGTATTTGCCCGGGCGGTTGCGCAGGTATGCGCGGCGCAAATATGCGCCAAGGGGGAAAAGCCCGCGCTCACCCTGCAATTTGCAAGCTCCACCAAGACCATCCCCCTGGAAAATATCTTCTATATCGAGAGCAGCAACCACAAGGTTATCCTTCACTTGACGGACGGCGAGTTTGCCAGCTACGCGAAAATCGGGGATTTGGAGACAGAACTGCAAGGACAGTTCTTCCGTGTCCACAAGGGCTACCTCGTGAACCTCTCCTATGTGGACGGCTACACAAAAACCGAGGTGAGCCTGACAAACGGCGAGAAGCTGCTCATCTCCAAATACAAGTACCGGGATTTTGCCAAGGCACATCTCCACTTCCTGAAAAAGGGGGTGGGCCTGTGAGCGAGGCGGGGTTTGAGCTGTTTAACCGGGCCTTTCCCATCGTGGTAGAACTGCTCTATGCGGTCTGCCTGACCCTGTTTTTACTCCCCTTTCTGGGGGAGCGCCGGGGGCAAAAAGCCGCCGCCGTGCTTGCGGGACATCTGCTCATCTCTCTGGTTTGGGATTCTTTCCCGGCCCCACAGGGTACATTCTCGCTAACGATGGCCGCACTGCTGGTCGTTTCCGCACGCTTTCTTGGGCTGAAAAAAGCCCTGGCATTTTTACTGGGCCTGCTGTTCTGGAACACCAAGATCGCCAGCGCCATGACAGTAGAGAGCCTGTTCTTCGCCGCTGAGCGCCTGCTGCCACAGTCCATGGACCCGCCGGAGGCCGTGTATCTGCGCACGGTACTCCTGCTCACACTGCTGTTCCTGTCCCAGTTTGTAGTGATGGGAATTATGCTTATATTCCTCCAGCGCCAGATAAAAAAGCGCCAGCTGCCCCTGCACCGCCGGGAGCTCTGCTATCTCAGCATCGTTCCGGCGGCGGGGGTACTGTTCGGGCAGGTGATATCCAACTTGCTGGTTGAGGTCAAGGACGGTATTTTGCTTGAACTCTATGAGCGCCACCCGGCTTTTCTGGCGGTGGTGCCGGCCATCGCGCTGCTGTTCTATGCCGGCTCCTGCTTCAGTATCTCCTTCCAGCAGAGCATGGACGCGCTGAGGGAGGAACGTGAGGTTCTGTTCGTGGAGCGCCAGCAGTCCCAGGCCATCCGGGAGCGCATAAATGAGATGGAGCGGTTCTACGCCCAGGTGCGGGGACTGAAGCACGAAATGCGGGGGCATTTGACCAATCTCAAAGGTCTTGCAAGGGCCGGCGAGTACGACAGTCTCGATGAGTATATCGCAAAAATGGACGACAGTATACGGGCGTTTGAGGTGCCGTTCCAAACCGGAAATCCGGTCATGGATGTTATCATCGGCGACGCTGCGGGGCAGAGCCGGGAGCTGGGCGTGCGCTTTCAGGTGGACTTCCACTATCCTGCGGCGGGATATGACGCTTTTGACGTGGGGATCATCCTGCAAAACCTTTTGCAAAATGCCTTAGAGGCTTGCGAAAAAGCTGACGAAAGTGAGCGGTTTATCACGCTGACCGGGAAGAAAAAGGGACGTTTCTTTCTTATTGAAGTCAAAAACTCTTTCATGGGAGAGGTGATATTTGGGCAAGACGCTCTGCCTGCCACCACGAAGGGGGACGCTGTCATGCATGGGATCGGTCTTGCCAGCGTGCGGCGGGTGGCGGAGAAGTACATGGGCGAGGTCGAAATCAGCACGGTAAAGCAAGAGTTTATAGTTACGGTGATGCTGCAAAACATCATATAATTTAGGGAGGTATCATAATGTCAATTTCATCTGTGAGCAACAGTTATGGGGCTCAGAAAACCACCGCCGGAAGCCCAGGCATAGAATATGCGAAGGACTTGCAGAAAAAGTTTAGCTATATGAACAATTCAACGATGATGAACGGCGTTCCCACATCGGTAACGGTTTCAAAATCATTTCTGGAGAAGTGCGCACGAGATTCTGAAAAAGCAGCTTATTTGGAGGAAAATTTAGCCGCTATTCCCGACTGTGTTTCATCTGCAAAAACAAATTGTCTTGGGACAATTACAAATATCAGCTATCAAATTGACAGCAATGGCAAAATCACTGCCATTATGTCCGGCACAAACGACCCGGACGGAAAAATTGCCCGGGAGAACGCTGAAAAGAAGGTCAAAGAACAGCAGGCGGCAAAAAGGCGGCAGAAAAGCCATAAAGCTAATTCACTCAAAGCGAGAGGCAGATCCGTTCAAGATACCACGGAGACACTGATTAGAAAATCACACTGGATTGAAAGCAAAGGGATTTTTGCTAAAGTTGACAGCATTGAGATCTCCGAGGAGGGTCGTCTGGCGGCAGAGCAGGAAAAGGCCGCGGAACCCGCCGCCGAAGAAAATGAGGAAGAGGTCTCCGAGAGCCAGGGCGGTTCGGTTGCGGTCAACGAGCATAAGCGCGCCAGGCAGATCGCGGCGGCTAAGTGCCAGGACGATGTGCGGCAGCTGATAGCGCTGCTGCAAAAAGACATGGCTGACTGCAAGGCGGGGCTGGAGAAGGGCTGGTGCGACGAGGCGGAGATCGCCAAGGTGCAGGCGCTCTTAAACTCCGCTCAGGCGCGGCTGAGCCAGGTGCCCAGGGAGACGGAGGATGAACTGGGTATCAGTGAGTTTGACTTGGCTGGGCTGATGTGAGGAGAGTCGTATGAATAATATTTCATCTGTTTTAGGGGCGTTGTATGCGCCACAGACCACATCATATTATGGCAAACAAGGCGGGACATCTGCAATCAGTTTCCGGGATATGGCTGTGCAGGCGCAATCGCAAGTCGACAATACGGAGGCGGTGCAGGCGCCTTCTCTGGAAACCATGCTGAAAGCAAAATACCCCAATATTCATTATCACGTTTTCGACGCAAGCAGCGGTTACTGGCGCACTCGGACGGACTATCCCCATTACCTGCTCTATCAGGACGGGGATAAGGCCAAAGAAACTCTGGAAAACTGGCAGCCTGCCGGGGCCAATCCTTTCTATGGCTCTATTGACGGCAGGTTTACCGCGCCAAAGGAAATTCACGCCTTGAGCCACGTCCCGCCGGGGAGCAAGGCGGTGGTGATCCACCCCAAGGTGCAGGAGCACATGGAGCAGGATCCGGCCTACGCCCAGGAGGTTTTTGCAAAAATCGACACTTGGTTTGCCTTTGATATAGCGCGGAACGAGGCTGTCATGCCTGGCAGCACATGGGATATGTCCCAGGCGGTCGCCATTGGGGAGGACGGGAATATTTGCAATGCCTGTTCCTCCAGTGGCGGTGGGGAGATCACCTACTCCAAAAGCGGTTCTGACGGCGAGGATAGCTGGTGGGATCTGCGCATTGCGCGCCACGCCGAGTTTATGAAGCTGGCGGCGGAGAGGCAGCTTCAGCGGAAGATACTGGCCTCTGAGCTAATCGCGTCTGCGGCGGCGAAGTCACAGCTTGCCGCTATGCTGAACGGCGGGAATTTGCGGGAGATTTTGGGTAGTGAGATCGCCGGTATTCCTACTGAAACTGTTCTGGAAATCACTCGGACTCAGATTTGGGGCAGTGGGGCGGCTTTGTGATTTTCACTCAAAAATATAGCGGGAAAGAAATGCTTTTCTTTGTTTAGCGGCGCAGATTTTGAGCGTATTTGTTTGAGTCGGTTTGTGGATTTGCCTGCTGTGCTTTCTGGCGGACCCACACCCTGACCCACACGGCGAAAATAAACGGAAACGGCTGGATACCTCCGGGTAGGAAGTTCCAGCCGTTTTTGCTTGCTTGACCCACGCTCACATGACCTTGTCCATAAATTATCCCATCTTTTCAGCGGCCTGCTCTTGCTTTTGGCGGGTGGCGTGGGTGTAGGTTCTCAGCGTGAATCCTGCATCGTAGTGCCCCAGCATACTGCTGACGGTTTTTACGTCTACACCGTTTTGTAGTGCCAGGGTCAAAAAGCTGTGGCGGAGATCGTAGAACCGTATCTTAGGTAGCCCTGCCCTCTCAAGTACCCGATGTAGCATATGCAGGACACTGTCCTGTGATATTGGCCCGCCGTTTGGCGATGGGAACACATACTCATCAACTACTTTGCTCCTCTGCTCGCTAAGAATTTCTATCGTGTCTGCCCCGATTGACAGCGTGCGGTAGGAATTTTTGTCTTTAATGGGGCCTCCACCACTTCCCCATTGATTCTGGCTACCTGCCGTTTCACTTGGATAGTGCCTGCATCCAGGTTGATATCGTCCAACTTTAGGCCCAGCAGTTCGCCCCGACGTAACCCTACTGCCAGTTCCAAGTAGTACATTTCGAACACGCCGCTGTTCTTGGCCTCTCGGAAGAAGGCAGATAGTTGGTCGGCGGTCAGCGGTTTCATCTCTTGATGTTCTACCTTTGATAGGGCGCAACCGTCTGTGGGATCGATGGTAATGAGCTTCTGACTTTTGGCCAACTCCATCGCGGATGAAATCACCTGATTAATATTTCGTAATGTTTTGGCGCTAAACCCTTTTGACTGCTGTTTAGACTCCATCCTCTCTACTCTACCGCTAGTCAACAGCTTTCTGTAAAGTGTCTGCACTTCCAGGGTGGTCAGCTTGCCGAGAGGTATCTTGCCGATATTTGGTTTGATGTGATTTTCAATATAACCTTTGTAGGTTTTGTGCGAGGACGGGCGCGCCTTGATTTTGGCGTAGTTCTCATACCATATGTCCATCCACTGCCCTACCGTGTATTGACCGGCCTTCTTCGGCAACTGAATCTAAATCTATCTTGTCATCGGTCTGGCTGAATAGCCCATGAAGCCCCAGCTTTTCCGCCCCAGGCCGCTCTGCCATATAGGCAACCCGTTTATCCAACTCCCCAATGCGGTCAGCGTTAC
>CANPBX010000056.1 GCA_947572385.1 uncultured Clostridia bacterium | reverse complement strand
TTTTTCCTTATTTTATCACATCCTCTATCGATCTGCGCGATTTAATCAGTGGTTCCTTAGAAAGAGACCAGAGAGCTGGCGATCAAAATGTACTATGACGGGGTCAGCGGCCGCGGAGTTGGGAAAATATGGACAGATCCAATGTAACAAATTGGATAAAAAAGAGTGCGAAAAACGATGTGGAAAAGCGCAAAACTCTCTGGATGTCTGAGACGGTAGAACTGTATGAGCTGTACTGATCCCTGAAAAGCACACCTTCAATGTTCATAGCAAAAGGCATGGCAGAAGATCATGCGTAAAATGAAGAAATCTAACGGTCAGGGAAATGAGGACATTTACGGCCTGGAAGTCTCAGACACGACAGTAATCCTGATCACGGACAAAATCCTGCCCATAGCGAAAGAATGGCAGCAAAGGCCGCTAGAGAGCGTCTATGCATTGGTATCTCGGATGCCATTCAGTACCATGTCCGCAGCGAGGGACAGGTTTCCCCCACTTGCCCATTTTCCTCTATTCACATCACTTTGCGATCGCACAGATTTGGGGCACTCCCCGCCAGTGTTGAAATTGGGATATCGTTCTAGCTCAGCCCAAGCTTATGTTCCCGGACTGAAAGTCTGCCTGACCAGCCTTCCCTCGCGCCGCAAATTTCCTCATTTCCTTGATCGCCGGATCCCGTCATTTTACACATGAATTTCTGCCATACCCCTAGAAGGTTTCGTCGGCAATTTTCACAATGGCTTCTCCTGGTACAGTATGATGGTTTGGAAAAAGGTGGTACTGCCGGGACTAGCATCATAGGGCTTTGCCCGCACATGAGATCCCCTCCAGCGAAGCCGGGGGATCTTTTTGCCCAACCTTACAAAACTGTAAGCTGAAAGCCCCATTTTGTAAGCCCAGCTTATGGATTTTGTAAGAATTACCCGCTATACTTAAACCATGCAAAAAAACGCAAAGGAGATTTATATATGCCAGTTTTAAATGTAGAACACCTAAAAAAGACATACTCAAACCGCTTGGGCGGCGCCCCGGTCCATGCCCTCCAGGACGTGAGCTTTGCTGTGGAGCAGGGGGAGTTCGCCGCTATAATGGGCGAATCCGGCTCCGGCAAGACCACCCTCCTGAACATTTTAGCCGCCCTGGATAAACCCACTTCCGGCAAGGTGTACCTTAACATGCGGGACATCACCAGCCTGAAGGAGTCTGAGATATCCGCCTTCCGCCGGGACAACCTGGGCTTCGTGTTCCAGGACTTCAACCTTCTTGACACCTTCTCCGTCCAGGACAATATCTTCCTGCCCCTGGTCCTGGCTGGAAAAAAGTATCCCGAAATGCGCCAGCGCCTGGAGCCCATTGCAACGAGCCTCGGTATAGCAGAGCTCCTGGGAAAATTCACCTATGAGATATCCGGTGGCCAGAAACAGCGGGTGGCCATAGCAAGGGCTATTATAACCCAGCCCCAGCTGATACTTGCCGACGAGCCCACCGGCGCTTTGGACTCCCGGTCCGCCGGGCAGATAATGGACATCTTCTCAAAGGTGAACGCCTCAGGCCAAACGGTTTTAATGGTGACCCACTCCACACAGGCTGCCAGCCGTGCTGGCAGGGTGCTCTTTATAAAGGACGGCCAGGTGTTCCACCAGATATACCGGGGGAATCAAACCGACGACCAGATGTACCAGAGCATTTCTGATACCCTTACAGTCCTTGCCACTGGCAGAGAGGGGGATGAGCGGAATGTTTAAGCTGTATCCAAAGCTGGCCGTGCACAACCTTAAAAGCAGCTACCGGGTGACGGTGCCCTACCTGCTCTCGGGCTCGGGGATAATCATGATGTACTATATGCTGTTCGCCCTCACTATGGGGACCGCTGGGTCTAACTTCTACGGAGTCACAAGCTCCGCCATGGCCCTGGAGCTCGGCACATATGTCATTGCCATCTTCGGCGCCATCTTCCTATTTTACACCAACAGCTTTTTGATGAAGCGCCGCAAGAAGGAGCTGGGGCTCTACAACATCCTTGGCATGGAGAAACGGCATATCGCCGGGGTCATACTCACCGAGACCTTTATGACCGCCGCCGTATGCCTTGTAATGGGCATCGGCTTCGGGGTGATATTCTCCAAGGTATTCTTCCTCATACTGGAAAACTTACTGGGTATGCCCGGGATCATCCCCTTTCTGATACCCCTCTCCGGCATCAGGAACACCGTCATACTCTTCGCCTGTATCTTTCTGGCGACCGCCCTCTACAATATTTTGCAGGTGCGGCTTTCGAAGCCCATCGAGCTGCTCCACGGCGGGGAAACCGGCGAGAAGGAGCCCCGGGCCCACTGGCTCCTGGCCATTATAGGCGCGGTGCTTTTAGGGGCCGGGTACTACCTGGCCATCACCATCGAGGACCCGGTGGCGGCACTTGCCATGTTCTTTGTGGCGGTGATACTGGTGATACTGGGCACGTACCTGCTGTTCATGGTGGGCATGACCGCCATGCTCAAGCTCCTGAAGAAAAACAAGGGCTTCTACTATAAGACCCGGCACTTCACTACAGTATCGGGTATGCTCTACAGAATGAAGCAGAACGCCGCGGGCCTTGCCTCCATCTGCATACTGTTCACCTGCCTATTGGTGACGGTGTCCACCACCTTCTCGCTGTATACCGGCATAGATGACATGATAGGCACCCGCTGCGCCCGGGACATAAACCTGGGCTTCACCGGCGTGAAGGAGGAGGAGTTCGACTCCGTAAAGGCCAGGGCCCAGGAGATATCCGCCGCCCATGGCGTGCAGACAGAGGACGTGCTGGAGTACCGGGCCTGGAACATGGGCGCTATCCGGCAGGGAGACGGCTTTGAGTTCAGGAACGAGACCTCGCAGGGGACTATTTACGCCTACATCACAGTCTTTGACTTGGACGATTACAACGCCTTCGCTGGGACAAATTACACTCTTGACAGCGGGCGGGTGCTCCTCAGCGACCCGGACGGCACATTTGACAGCGAGACCATCGGCCTTTTCGGCAAGACCTATCAGGTGGAGGAGATAGAGATGCCCCATGTCAATTCAGAGTACGCCGCCTATATAGGTATCGAGAAGTACGGCCTGGTGATAAGCGACCCGGAGCTGATAGTGGACGGCCGTATACGCAACCCCGGCGAGGGAATCTCCTCCGACAAGCCCTGGGTGGACCCGGAGTACACCTTCGACTTTGACCTCTCCGGCCACGACCCGGAGACCATAGAGGCCGTATACGACGAACTTCTGGAGTGGGTCATGGACGAGAAGTGGGACTGGGCGGGAAACGCGGAGCTGAACGGCCCGGGCATGAGCTACTCCTTCAACAATATTATCAGCGAGCGTGAGGACGCCACCGGCCTGTTCGGCGGGCTCTTCTTCCTGGGGCTCTTTATGGGGGCCATGTTCTTAATGGGTACGGTGCTCATCATCTACTATAAGCAGGTCTCAGAGGGCTATGAGGACGCCAAGCGCTTTGACATCATGCAGAAGGTGGGCATGAGCCACCAGGAGGTAAAGCGCAGCATCCACAGCCAGGTGCTCATGGTCTTCTTCCTGCCGCTTCTGATGGCTATCGTGCACCTGTGCTTCGCCTTCCCCATGCTGCAAAAGATACTCATGCTCATGATGATGACGAACCTTGACCTGATACTTCTGTCTATGGCGGGCTGTGTGCTGGTGTTCAGCGTCTTCTACCTTGTCATCTACCTGCTCACTGCCCGGACCTACTATAAAATAGTCGAGAGCGCCAACTAAACACAATATACAGGGGGTATTAACATGACACTATCTATCTTCGATCTCTTTTCCACCATGTTCGGCTACGCCTGGAGGCTTATCTCCTGGGTGGCTGATCTGAGCCTGCGGTTCTTCGGGGCCGTCTTTAGCTTCGGCATGAGGGCTGTTGGGGCCGTCTTCGACCTTATGCTGACCCCCTTCACCCGGGGCCTTGACTGGCTCTGGGACTGCGGCGGGCTGGACCTCAAGGGCATCTTCGCCGTCATCATGTGGGTGCTGCTGATAGCCTGCGCGCTCGTTGCAGCCCTCGCCCTTGGCAGCAACGTGTACCGCAGATATAGGAGCCGTATGTAAACTCCAATAGCAAAAGCCTCAGGGTTTTGACCCTGAGGCTTTTCTGCTATGTTAGCTGTAAATCACTTACCGGTGTACTCCTTGCTGGCGATCTCAGTGCCGTCAGCCTTGGCATAAACGACCTTGACCTTGACGCTATCAGCCTCGACGACCTGAGCAACAGTGCTGGCAATGTTCTCGAAGGTGGATACAAAAGTCGCCTCGGTGAGACCGGCATCAAGAGTAGCCTTCAGAGTGCTCTCGTCGGCGCCCTCCATGGCCTCGTCGCTGAACTTGAACATATAGACCAGGGTGTCTTCAGTACCCTCAAGGGTCACGTCCATGGAATCGTCGCCGCCGAGCATCTGCTCGATGGAAGCATCCAGCTGAGCCTTAGTGGTGGGATCCTCCAGGAAAGCCTTGACAGTGGGGAACATGCCGTCAGCAGCGCCGGTGGAAGCCTCAGAACTCTCCTCGGAGCTATCCTCAGCCTCAGAGCTGGACGCCTCGCTGCTGGACTCGCTGGAGCTGTCGTCAGCTGTGGAGCTGGTCTCGCTGGAACTGGGGGTGGAGCTGCCGGAGCCCTTGTCGTCACCGCAGGCGGCAAGCGAGAACAGCATGGTCAGGGCCAGCACAGCGGCCAGTGTACGTAGAACATTCTTTTTCATTTTAGTTTCACCTTTCTAATCATAGATTACGGCTTGGAGTGATCCCAAGCCGCGAATAATTATAACTCTGAAAAAGAACAATGTCAAGAGTTTCAATAGTTACAATTTATTAATATTTTCTTACAGTTCAAGGGGCGCGGGCCCTGTGCTTTCCCTTAAAATCAGGCTTGCGGGCAGCTCATAGCGCAGCCAGGCCTCTTCTCCCAGGTCCTTCAGGCGCAGGAGGTTTTCCAGCATGAGCACGCATTGGCGGCCCATAAGCTGGGGCGAATTGTGGATAGTGGTGATGTTCGGCTCAATGGTAGTACAGGTGGCCCCGTCGTCAAAGCCCACCACAGATACATCCTCGGGGACCCTCTTGCCAACGGCCTGCAGAGCCATTATGGTCCGCCAGGCCTGGCGGTCGTTTTCGCAGACCATGGCTGTTGGCAGGCTCTTGGCGCTCCCGAAATCCCCAGAAAGGCTTGTGTAGTCCACAAGTCCGCTCTCCTCCCCGGCTGTGAAGAAGTCGCCCTCACTGCAGCAAAGCCCGAAGTCCCTCATGGCCTCCCTAAAGCAGCGGCGGCGCTCCAGGTTTAAAAGGCTCTCCCAACCGCTTGACACGTATCCTATGCGGCGATGCCCCAGCTCCTTCAGGTGCCGCACCACCCGGTGCATTCCCTGGCTGTTGCTGATACACACCGAGGGCGGCTGCCAGGTGGAGTCGGTGTAGGTGTCCATAAACACGCAGGGCACCGGCAGCGCCCTTACGGTCTCGGCGATCTGCTCGTCGATAGAGCAGGGGTGTACAATGACTCCCGCCACGTTCCCCGCCCGGCGAAGCTGCTCCTCAATGGTCGCCTTCTTGTACCGCCCGGCGTGGAGCATTATCAGGTAGTAGTCATGCTCCCAGGCCTCGGCCTCTATGCCCTCCAGCACCCCGGAGAAGAAGTTATACGGGTCGTTCATATCCTCCAGGTAGTCGTGCTCATGGTAGATAAAATACGCAATGGACTTGCAGGCGCAGCCGCCCCCGCCGGGCTCCTCTGCCTTCACCGCCGCCTGCTGCCCCGGGGCAGAGCCCTCCCTGCAGGACTCGCACAGCATCTGCCCATAGCCAAGCTCCTGTATCTGCTCCAAAAGGGACTTTCTCAGAGCGCTGCTGATACCCGGCTTATTGTTCAGCACCAGGGATATGGTCGCGGGGGAAACTCCCAGCTTTTTGGCAAGGTCTTTTGCTTTCATAACTGAAACACCACCAGCGTTTTTATAAACTCTTTATAAAGTATTATAAACCATGAGCCGGGAAAAAGCAATAGCAAATTTATGCAAAAGCCATTGCTTTGCCGACAGTGCCGGAGAAATTCGCTATTGACAAATAGAAGGACATAGGCTAGAATAAGACCGAAAAATGAAGAGCAGGGGAGCGGACCTTGCCAGAGCGCTGCTTTGGCAGGTCCCCGGGCCTATAGCGTGATGGCCCGGGTGTGCTGAGAGGAGCTGCGAGCTTAGACCCTATGAACCTGAGGCGGATAATACCGACGGAGGAAGCATCTCATTTTCCCAAGCTTATTCTATACTTTTGGGAGCTTCTGCGCTGTTCGGAAATTTTTTCCGGGCGGCGCTTTTCATTTTTCAAAAATAATCTTTTTGAGAAAGGGAAATGCTAAATGAACAACACATCAAACACACGACCGAAAAACGTGGAGAACCTGGTGCTTGCCGGAGTTCTCGTCGCCCTGGGGACGGCGCTGTCCTTTGTGAAGGTCTTCGACCTGCCATACGGCGGATCCATAACCCTGTGCAGTATGCTGCCGGTGATGCTTTTCTCATATCGGGCCGGTATAAAGTGGGGCCTTGGGGCGGGGTTCACCTTCAGCGTGCTGGAGCTGCTCTTTGGGCTGGACGCCCTAAAGGGCATATCCGGCGCTACGGTCGCAGGCTCCATATTCCTCGACTACCTGCTGGCCTTCACGGTGCTGGGCCTTGCGGGCATATTCCGCGGCAAAATAAAGCATGACCCCGCGGCCTTTACCCTTGGCTGCCTTATAGCCGGGCTTCTGCGGTATGTCTGCTCCACACTCTCCGGATGGCTCTTATGGGCCCAGTTCATGGAGGTCAGCTATATGCGGGAGATAGTGGCGGTCTTCTTCCCGGGGCTCAGCACTGTGAGCGGCCCGCAGCTTGGGATGATCTACTCCACCTGCTATAACGGCATGTACATGATACCCGAGATACTTGTCACCTGCATTGTAGCCTTCATAGCCATGCAGCTTTTAGGGAGGTTTATTCTGAAAGATTGAGAAAGTTTTAGCCTTCGCTTGCTTTACCGGGGAAATTCTGGTATGATTTAGGGGCTGGATAAAAGTGGAAGGAGCTGACCCCTATGCCAGGCAAGCACCACGCGGACAACCGCCCGAGCCTCTGGCTCATTATAGCTGTAATAATTATACTCACCGGCCTGCTGGCTGCGGGCATACTCCTTGTCCGTGAGCTGGGCCTAAGGGATAAGGAGCAGGAGGCAAAGGGGCCCAGCCCGGCACCTGTATCCTCTGCCGTGGAGTCTGAGGCAGAGCCCACGCCTACTCCGGCGCCCACTCCGTCCCCTACGCCGGAGCCAACCCCCACCCCCGGCCCCATACCCGACAACGGCGAGGACGGCTACCTCTCGGAGGGGATATATATCTGGAACAGCATGGCCTTCGAGCTGTTCTACGGCTATAACGAGGCCTCGGACCCCTACGCCCAGGCTATCGACGGCTTTGCAAGGGACCTGCCCGCCGATGTGAAGGTTTATAATATGATAGTCCCCAACCACAGTGAGTACGGCTTGCCGGAGAGGCTTCGGGACAGCCTGGGCTGCGGCTCGCAAAAGGACAATATACGATATATCTACAGCACCTATAAATACGCCCAGCCCGTTGACATCTGCGACGCCCTGGACCAGCATAAGGAGGAGTACCTCTATTTCAACACCGACACCCACTGGACCGCCCGGGGAGCTTATTACGCCTATGAGGAGTTCTGCAAAGCTGCCCAGGTGCCCTGTACGTCTCTGGACCAGTTCAACGCTGTAAGCCACGAACGGGACTTCTACGGCTATCTTGCCGAGGTCACCGGCGAGGACTGCCTGTATAACGCCCCGGACCATATCGAGACCTTCGAGCCCGGATACCCCTATAAGGCCGCTATGAGCTACGACGGCTATGACTTCTCCCAGCTGGACGGCGTGAACAGCGGCGACGCCTCCATGGGCTACAGCATGTTTCTCTGGGGCGACCTGCCCTGTGTTCGCATACAGAACGAAAATTCATATATGAACAGAAAGCTTGCAGTGGTAAAGGAATCCTACGGCAACGCTATCGGGGCCTTTATGGGCGCCAGCTTTGACGAGGTATATATGATAGACTTCAGGAGCTTTTCCGGGAGCCTGCCGGACTTTATAAGGGATAACGGCATAACCGACGTGCTCTTTATGAACAGCGCCACAGCCGCCAATACCTACCAGCGGGTGGAGGACCTGAACTCCCTTTTCCCGGAGAGCTGATAATTTGATGCTTTGCGGCAATACTAACCCCTGTCCGACCACTTTCTATAATATAGGGGGCATTTACCATGAGAAACAAGCTTGAATGTTCAGTGACCGCCTGCCGCCATAACGAGCACAACTTCTGCGACCTGCCCGGTATCAAGGTTGAGGGTCCCGGCGCACGGGAGAGCCGCCAGACCTGCTGTGAGTCCTTCGAGCCCCGCGGCGGGAGCAGCAACAGCGCCGGCTCCTGCGGCTGCGCGTCCGCTGAGACAGCCATCGACTGCAAGGCCAAGAACTGCACCTATAATAACGACTGCAGGTGCGAGGCCGAGTGTGTCTGCGTGGGCTGCTGCTGCGACGATGTGACCGGCAAGTCCGGCACCGAGTGCTGCACCTTCCGCGAGGGTTAAACAAAAAGCCATAAGCCAAATGGCGCCGGGCCTGGATGGCCCGGCGTTCTTTTTGTGCAATATGCCAAATGGTAATTTAACCGGCTCCATGTTATAATGGACGCAAAAGGGCCGGGGGTGTGTGGAGTGTACGGGGCAATACTGGGCGATATCGCCGGGTCGCGGTTTGAGTTCACAAGGCCCGAGAAATTCGACTGGCGGCGTGAGGAGCTCTTTAACGGCATGAGCAAGTACACCGATGACACTGTGCTCACCGTCGCTACAAAGTACGCCGTGCTCACAGGCGTGCCGTATTTCCGGGCTTACCAGCGCTTCGGGCGGCGGTACATGCAGGCGGGCTACGGGCCCATGTTCAAGAACTGGCTGCACGCCCACTCAGAAAAGGGCTATAACAGCTACGGCAACGGCTCTGCCATGCGGGTGAGCTATATAGGCCTTTATTACGACACTCTGGAGGATGTTGAGCGGGAGGCAAGGCAGAGCTCCATCTGCACCCATGACCACTATGAGGGGGTCAGGGCCGCTATAGCTACGGCGGCGGCGGTATTTATGGCCCGCACCGGGGCCAGCAAGGCGGAGATAGCATATTATATGCGCAGGCGCTATAAATACACCGTGGCGCGCCCTCTGTTCCTGTACCGCCCCTTCGGCAAGTTTGACGTGACCGCCATGGGCACAATGCCCTTGGCAATACGCTGCTTTTTGGAGTCTGAGGACTGGGAGAGCTGCATAAGGAATGTGTACAGCGTTCGGTGCGATACAGACACGGTGGGCTGTATCGCCGGAGGCATAGCAGACGCATTTTACGGCGGCACCGGCCAGGACGAGGACGCGTTGCTTCGGCGCTACCTTATCCGCCCCAACCGGGTGGGCGCCTTTGACACATACCTGTACGACTGGGCTGTAAAGACACCGGAGGAGTACAGGCTGGAGAAAGAGGAGAAAGGGGAGACCTGAGATGATACTGCAAACCTACCAGTCCAAGGTGGTGCTCCGCACCCTGAGAAGCGGCGAGGTCTACCGGGCAAAGCCCAACCTTGGCCTCCGCGGGGAGTATAACGCGCTGATAGATATGCTGGGGCTCCACTGCGAGTGTCCGGTCTTCGCGGTGGTAAAGGGGAAAAAGCAGAACACCGGCGGGAAGGTATCAGGCTCCGTGCGCCTCACCCTGGACGTGCCTGAAGAGTTTGTGCATATAACCGAATACGGGATCTGGGCCGACTTTATCTACGCTTTCAAGTTCTCAAAGCCCGGAAACTATAAGGTCCTGCGCCCGGACTGCGAGGAGATCTCCGTGCGCAGATACAATGGGCTGATGGAGGATTTAAAGGATCAGCGCAAGCTCAACACTTACGAGTGCCCCCAGGTGGTGCTGGAGAGGATCGAACCGGGGTGGCTCAGAAGCGTGAAGATGTTCGGCAAGTCGGGGCTGTTCGGCTGGGTCAAGCGGAGATAGCTTCATATAGGATCAAAAGAAAAGGCCGGCAGGGCTGTCCTGCCGGCCTTTTCTTTTTGGCAGCTTTAGCGAAACTAACCTCCAGGTGATAGAATGAAAGCGTGTTCGGCATCTGAATTACCAGAAAACACCGGGAGGTTATTAACAAAATGAAGAATGAAATAAAAACAACAGCGCACTCGACATATAGATGCCAGTATCGCATAGCACATTTGCAGCACTTATCTGGATCACACAAAGGCAATTTGGATGTCACAGCTCCGCTTTCACTTGCACCAGATATGTAAACGGTTGCCCGGAAGAACTCGTCATAGCCCTCTTAGCGGACTTTACTGCCATTCTTTCGCTACTGGCAGGATTTTGTATCCGGCTTACCGTCGTGTCTGAGGCATCCGGGCTGTAAATGTCCCGGATGTGCGCCTCAAATTCCCCTTTACGGTCCCGGGGGACTCTGACACCCACTTTTCCGAAGCTGGTCCGCAAAGTCCTGCCGCTGTGTCCATTGCACCTGTTGTCCGTCTCCTTGTTCCGATAGCCGTACTTACTGTACCCTAGCTCCTTGGACGACTCCTCTTCCAGCCCCTCATCAATGGATCCGGCTATGGTCTCTTTGGACAGGTTCTGGATATCCTCCACAGCGTTCTCCCTAGGGATGGACTACCGCCGTTTTAAATGCTATTTTATTATCCTGTTCTTATCACCCCACTCACACATACCATCTAAAATAGGAATGAGTGACTTTCCGCGTTCAGTTAAACTATATTCAACTTTTGGAGGGATCTGGGGATATTCTTCTCTATGTACAAGTTGGTCTGCTTCCAGTTCCTTTAAAGACAAGCTTAGTGTTTTAAAAGAAATTCCACCGATATATTTTTTCATTTCATTGAATCGGACAACGCCAAATTCCATTAGTGTATATAGAATTGTCATTTTGTATTTTCCATTTATCAGCGATAATGTATAACTGAAACCCGTTGTTGCTAAACATTCCTTTGAGATACAATGTTCGTTCATTTTACACTCTCCTTTTAGTAAGTATATAACAACAATGTGCGTACTTGATTAAAATAAAATTCTTGCTATGATTATAATATGGAGAGACACGGAAGTCAACGTGTTCCACAAATTATAAAACAGATCGGAGATTGCAAAATGGGTAAAAAAATTGTAGTGATCACTGGGAGTCCGCGCAAAAACGGGAACAGTTTGAGCATGACTGAAGCATTTGTTGAAGCGGCGACTAAAAATGGGCATTCCATTATAAGGTTTGATGCAGCGCAAAGCAATGTTGGAGGCTGCCACGCTTGTGAAACCTGCTATCATTCGGGAAAAGCCTGCAGTTTTGATGATGATTTTAATAAAATTGCAACTGATATTTTCCATGCAGATATGGTCGTTTTTTCAATGCCCGTCTATTGGTATTCCATTCCTGCACAAATTAAATGCGTGATCGATAAATTGTTTTCTTTCGTGGTAGGCGGTAAAGATATAGCAGGGAAAGAGTGTGCCTTGATCGCTTGTTGTGAAGAAGATGATATGTCTGTTTTTGATGGTGTCCGTATCCCGATCGAGCGTTCAGCGGCTTTGCTGAAATGGAATATGGTAGGCGAAGTCCTTGTGCCCGGAGTGTTAAATGTTGGTGATATTGAAAAAACGGATGGCTGCAAAAAAGCGATCGCTCTTGCAGAAAGCATATAAGAAAAGAGGTTGGGTATATGAGCAAAAAAATAATAATACTGAATGGAAGTCCACGCAAAAAAGGGAATACAGCTACATTAACGGCTGCATTTAAGAGGGGAGCAGAAGAAGCAGGAAATCAGGTCACAGAATTTTTCCTTGGAGAAATGAATATCAATGGCTGCAAGGGAT
>CANPBX010000055.1 GCA_947572385.1 uncultured Clostridia bacterium | reverse complement strand
CCTGCAGCCCGGCGAACATGGTGCCGTTCATCATGTTATGACCGTAAATGATGAGGTTGTCACTGTCAAGGCTGCATCGGAAATCCAGAAAAGGAACACCGGATTCACTGTACTCGCCATGAAAATCCCGGCGCAGGTATCGCTCTGGTTCATCCGGCGTGTGCATGACTGGATAATTGATGTCGGTTTCAGGAATACACAGCCAGCCCACAAAGTCCTCATTCATGGTGAACAGTTCGGAGAGATCGCGTTGTGCCGGTTCATCTTCAGCAGGCGATTCATCTGGAGTTTCTGCAAAATCGGGCGGGGGAGTGGCAAAAGGACGGGTGGAAGGTGATGGCGAAATTGAAGGCTTTTCCACCGCTACCAGCTTGGCAAGCTGCTCGAAGTCCTCTTTTTCTTTCTGCCGTGACAGCAATTCCCCGCCAATCATCACCCCGCAGGTGACAAGGACAGCCGACAGCAGAAAGGCAAAAACGCCGAATTTAGTCCTCCGGCTCATAGGACTGCACCTCGAAAAACTGCCCGCCATCCATATCCGGCAACTGGTCGCCGTTCATGCTGGCGTCAAAATAAATCGCTAAGAATCGCTTGATATCGCTTTTCCTCATGCGCCGCACTTCAAAGCCCTGCTCCGAGATTATCTTTTCAATGCGGTTCACGGCCTGAAAAACCTGGTCGGCTTTCATGCCTTTACACCTGCTTATGAACAAGAACTGCCGGGCCGTAGCCATTTCCGCCTGCGCCCGGTCGAGCATCTCTCTGTCCTGCTCCAAAAGCTGACGCACCAGCGGGTTCCCTTCCTCCTGGAGCCGCCCTCGCAAATAGGCTTGATTATCATCGAAACACTCGCAGGAGTCCGTGCAGGTAATTTCGATGTCGGGAATGGCGGACAAGACCATCATCAGATGGCGAATCTTTATCTCGATATTGGTATGGGACAGCACTGAAATATTGGTGGGGGACACCAGAAAAAACAAGAGCTCGCCACGGTTTGTGGCAAGCCCGTATCTGGTGAAATTCTGAATCCCCATGAGTTCTTGGGTCGAGCGGCCTTTCTTCTTTTTGCCCATTTGATTACCTCCAATCGTAGATTTGCTGGCTGGAAATGAAATAGCGGACGGCATACTTCAGAAAATCCAACACCGTGGTTTCCTCCATGCGGATGGTGAGAAAGCCGAAACACAGGGTCACCGCCGCAGGCACCATGAAGTGAAGCTGCACCAGCGCCAGCACCGAAAGCAGCGCCGCCACACACAGGATAGCGAAATCCCGCAGACTCCACAGCCAGAGATTCGCTGTCGCTTTCAGGTTTTGTGGATATAAATAAGTCGTCATTTGATACCTCCCATCGTCGGCCCCTCAGTAATTTCCTCGCAGAACTCTTGGGGCGTTTGGTCGTATTCTTCCTTGATTTTCTCTGTAATCATGTCCTTAATGAGCTGGGCCTCGGCGGCTGTCGGCTCGTAATCAAAATATGAGGAGCCATCATCCCGGCTGATTTCACACTCAATGTGGAGGCTGTCCTCAAAGGGGTTAAACTTGCCGTACATATTGAGCCAGGTACCGTCATCGCCGCTGGTGTGGATACCGAACTTCTTATCCACGTCAAACCAAGTTTCAATATAGACCGTTATCTCTTGCCCGATGTCGCAGTCCACGTCCATCTCCCGGTCGATGGCGATGTCGCCCCGCTCCAATTCCAGATTATCTTTCATAGGCACCTCACGCTATGGCCTTTGCCACAGACCGTGTCATATTGATCGCCGTGCTGGTGGCATGAACCACGCTCATCATATTGACCTTGACCGAGCTGTCCAGCCCGAACTGCTGGGCGATCCTTGGCACTTCACCCGCTGCCAGCATGATTCCCAGGGCCAGCAGCATATTATCTGAAAACGTCAGCAGGCCCAGGAACAGCAGGGTTGTCTGCAAAAATGCAGTTAAGCACAGCGCAATAATCTGCTTAACCCACTGATTGAATCCGTCCGTGTAGCCTCTGGGAACCGAAAACATATAGAGCGCTCCCACTGCCATTTGGATTAACAGAATACCTCCACGCTTGATATTTGCGAAGAAAATCTTCATCACGCAGTAGGCGAAGGCCACCAGAGCCAGCAGCTCGAACAGCCCTATCACCGTATTCTGCGGCACCACAAAGTTTGCCGTCAAGATAGCGATGCTCTGCTCCGACAGTCCTTGTGCCTGCTGCCCGGAAAATATGCGGGTCAAATCCCCGGCAAAAGTGTTTTGCAGGCTTATACAGAATTTATAGAGTTCGACCGGCAAAATGCCTATAAGCGAACAAGCGAAAAAGCCTTTCAGCACATTTATCGCCGTAGTCTTGACACTGGCCCTGCCGGTTTGATATTCTATAGCTACGTCGAACACAGCCACTACGGTACCGGCAATGAACAGCGACCAGCCAAACATCGTGAATAATGAGATCGTCGCGCTGACCCAGTTCAGGTCAAAAATATCCGCACCCATGTTTCCCATCATGGTGAAGAAATCGCTGGCCGCGTCAAAAATCGTGTTATAAAACCATCGTATCATGGCGTCCCAGATGGCCGCCGAGACCTGCTCTCCAATCGTATCGAACACTCCGCCCACGGCACTTCCTATGCCGCCGAGAATGTCGCCTAACCAATCAAAAATAGAAATCACCACCTAAAAAATGTAAGCAGGAGGGGCGCATTGCCCCTCCCACTCCGTGTATATTTTTACAGAATTGTCCAGATATAGAGCGGGGCTGTCAAGGTGAAAATCAGGCAGGCAAACAGAATGGCCGGAGCAGTAAACTCCAGCTGGCCATGCTTTCTATAGTCGAAGTAAGCGCCGCCGACCTTCACGAAAAACAGCACCGCCAGGATCATGTCGATAACGGGGAACACCACATTGTCCACCACTGCCCGGATCTGGGTCTGCGCCGTTGTCCAGGTACTCTGGATAGCGCCCGCCACGTCGCCGGTTGCCATGGCGGGAACCGCCAGAACCGGCACCAGCAGCGCCGCGAACACAGTACAGAGCAAAAACTTTTTCCATCTTTTTCTCATGCTGAAACATCTCCTATCACCTTTTTGATTTCATGCTCCTTGATGACTTTGACCCTGATATTGAGATTGTGCGCCAGTTTAATTTCTGCTCTCATGCCGTCCGTAGTCTGGTTGCCGAACACCCAGACCTCATCGCAGAACCAGAGGAGGGACAGCCCGGCAGCCATGCCCATCTCACGTTCCTCCGGGATGCTGTCATCCAAGCACAGCGCATAAAAATGCGGAGTGACCGGAGCCGCCCCGCACCTCAGTGCATACTCGCTATAGCGCTTTGCTTTTTCCAGATTGCCCTGCACATCCCCGCCCAGGGGCGCGCAGATATACACCTTTTTCATTACTCACCATCCTGTTCTTTCCTTTTTCTGCTGTACATAATGATGCCGGATACCAACCCACCCAGAGCCACAGCACCCAGGCCGATCCAGAAGCCCATGATGGAACGGTCGCCGGTCTGAGGATTGCCGGGGTTGGGCGTAGTGGGCTTGCCGGGATTGACCGGTACGATTTTCACGGTCTGGCCCTCGTCGTTGATATCCTCATGGGCCGCGATTTTCACTTCGCCTTGATAGAGCGTTTCAAACACCACGATTTCCGTGGCCTGGGTGATGCCACTGCCGTCAAAGGTGAGCTTTACTACAGTTTCGCCGTCGGCCTTTTCGGGAGTAAAAACAGTTTCAGCCTTGATTTCCTTATCGCCAACCTTGAACGGGTTTCTGGCCTGCCATCTTCAGCACCGGGAGGCCGTCCCTCGGCGGACGCCCTTTGACATTGGCTGTGCCAAGTCAGGGCGTTTCGGCAATTAGTGGAGCTGATACGCTTTGCTGCGATACCCTACAACATATTTCCCATCACTATTTCTAGCTATCTTTACGTCTGCGCTGTCTACGCGCTTCACTCCAAGTTTCTCACGTACTACCCGGCGGGCTACATCCAGCATTTTCTCCGTAGGAGCCGCTTGAGCCTTGACCTCCCGCTTACTCTTGTATCGCTGAAACCGTAATAAATATGCGGCCTCGGCCTCTTCCTGGGTACCGTAGAACTTACTGCCATGGCGGCTTTCACCCACCTGATAAAACCTTTCCTTCTTCAGCACCTGGAGGCGGTCATTCCAGATAGTGCCCCAGGTTGAATCATTGTTGGGGGTTATCCTTTCGCTCAGATCCGCCCGCCCTGCGATGATGTCCACGCCCTCGAAGCTGGCTTTGTCGCCCCAATCGCTAAACCGGCTGACCAGTACCCGAATAATCTCCTTGCCATCGGTGAGGTCAATGCTGGCGGTTTCGCCTTGGCTGCCGGTCATGGTGGAACTGTTCAGCGTGTACCCTGTGGCCATGTACTCGGAAATGATTTCGGTATAGCGCTTGTTTATGTCTGCATATTTCATGTTGATACCCTCCTTTGTGTTTTTGTTTAGTTGTGAGTCTATTATAAACGATTTTCTTTCAGATGTCAAGGGTTTCTTGAAATATTTCTCTTTTATTTTCAAAATTTTTTCTTGACTTTATAAAGAATAACATTTATAATATGCGACAGGAGGTGCGGCCATGGATATTCCCAAAAAAATAAAGCTGGCGACTACCTATGCTGGTATCAGTGAAGCTGAGCTTGCCAGGCGAGTAGGCTCATCTTCACAGGCGTTTGGACAGCGAATGAAAACCGGAAAATTTTCCTCGGCAGAGCTGGACAAGATTGCCGAGGCCCTGGGCGCAGAGTTTGTCTGTGCGTTTAAGTTCCCTAACGGCGACGAGGTATAGAAAAAGCCCCGAGCGTTTACCGCTCAGGGCTTTAGGAGAGGGCCTCCAGCGTGTTCATTTTCTACGGCCGGGAGGTTTTTTCGTTCCCGGCTCATTGGGCACACGCACTATAAGGTCTGTCAGGTCGCAGTTAAGCGCCTCACATATCTTGTCCACCTGCTCGAGGCTGACACGATCTGCCATCTCATGGTACAGGTCGCTAATCGTGTTGGGGCGTATGCCAGTCTTACGCGCGAGGTCTGCCTGTGTCCACCTCAGTTCACCAAGCCGGGTAGACAGTAAAATCCTAATCATAGCCAGTCTCCTTTGTGGTAGATTCTACCAAAGACTGTAGCATATTTCATGGATTTGTTAGAAAATATCAATTTTAGATATAATAATCGAATAGAATAAAGCCGCCTGGGCTCCCAAGCGGCTTTATTCTTATCTGTCCATCAGTAACTCCAATGGACAAGCCAGGACAAACATCTCGCCGACCATCGTAATTGTCGGCGTTGGGTTCGCCTGGCTCTCTTTTGGTGGACCCAAAGGGAATCGAACCCTCGACCTCCAGATTGCGAACCTGGCGCTCTCCCAGTTGAGCTATGGGCCCGGATATTAAGCTATTAAAAAAGGTGCAATTATCTAACAAAAAACTTTACTATCGCCCTTGGGGCTGCGAACCGAGTGGCGACCACATGAGATACATCCCTAAAAATAGAGTCACATAACTGTATCGGGTGGGCTCCCAGCTGAGCCACGAGCCCGTATAGCTTTCTTAGTTTACCACACTTCGCGCAGATTGTAAAGGGGGTTTTTCATATTTTTTTGCGGTTTTCAGGTTGCTTTTTCCAGTGCGCTCGGTTATAATATAGTAAAGACGTGCCGGGAAACCGGTGTAAATTCATAATCGGAGGGAAATCGTTATGTTAGTTTCTGCAAAGGAAATGCTTACCAAGGCCAAGGCCGGGAAGTATGCCGTGGGTCAGTTCAACATCAACAACCTTGAGTGGACCAAGGCTGTGCTCCTCACCGCTCAGGAGTGCAATTCTCCTGTTATCCTCGGTGTGTCTGAGGGTGCGGGCAAGTACATGTGCGGCTATAATACTGTTGTGGGGATGGTGAAGGGGATGCTTGAGACCCTTAATATCACTGTTCCGGTGGCTCTGCATCTGGACCACGGCAGCTATGAGGGCGCGCTGAAGGCCATGGAGGATGGATTCTCCTCTGTTATGTTTGACGGCTCCCATTATGCTATTGAGGAGAATATCGAGAAGACAAAGGAAATTATTCGCATTGCCGGAGAAAAGGGCATCTCTGTCGAGGCTGAGGTTGGAGCTATCGGCGGCGAGGAGGACGGCGTCGTGGGCGGCGGCGAGGTGGCCGACCCCGCCGAGTGCAAGCAGATAGCCGACCTGGGCGTCACCATGCTGGCTGCGGGCATTGGCAATATACACGGCGTGTACCCCGAGAACTGGACCGGCCTGAATTTTGACGTTCTGGCGCAGATCCAGGAGAAGACCGGCACCATGCCCCTGGTGCTCCACGGCGGCACCGGTATCCCTGAGGATATGGTAAAGAAGGCCATCAGCCTGGGTGTCTCCAAGGTGAACGTGAACACCGAGTGCCAGCTGAGCTTTGCTGCCGCTACCCGCCAGTATATTGAGGAGGGCAAGGATAAGCAGGGCAAGGGCTTTGACCCCCGCAAGCTGCTGGCTCCCGGTACTGAGGCGATAAAGGCTACGGTCAAGGAGAAAATGGAGCTGTTCGGCTCTGTTGGCAAGGCATAAGCTGAGTGCATACATGAGGACGGCCCTTTGGTGCCGCCCTCTTTATTTTTTGTACCCTATGTGCAAAAAATAAAGCTTTACAAAGGAAGGTTTTTCATGTACAATTAAGCTGTATATACACGCGAATACTTTTGGGGAGGTGTGTCTATGGTCGCTGTATGCGGGCTTGACTGCGGGCAGTGCGCTATGAAAGACGGCTGCGCCGGGTGTAGTGAGACAGAGGGCAAACCCTTTGAAGGAGTTGGGCAGTGTCCGCTGTTTGCCTGCTGCCGGGAAAAGGGGCAGGATAGCTGCGGGAGGTGCGGAGGCTGTGGGCTTAAAGACAGGCTCATCGAAGAGTTCAATGCCCTGGGAATTCCGGATATGCCTGAGGTCACCGGGCTCAACGCCCTGCCGGGTGCATATGTAAACCTACAGTACATGCTTCCCGGAGGCCAGGAGGTTAAATTCTGGCGGGATGACCGGGTATATCTTGGCAATCAGCTGGAGAAGCTTGGCAGCGGCCGCTGTTATGGACTTCTGGCGGACGAGAAATACCTTATGGTCTGCGAGTACGGCCAGGACGGGGCGGACCCGGAAATAATCATATTCAAGAAACGGAGTGTGGGTTTATGACGCCAAAATATAAGAGGGTGCTTTTAAAGCTCAGTGGTGAGGCTCTGGCGGGTTCTCTGGGCCACGGCATTGACTTCGACACAGTTGTGGACATCTGCAGGCCGGTGAAGACCCTTCACGATATGGGTGCAGAGGTAGCCATTGTGGTGGGCGGCGGCAACTTCTGGCGCGGACGAAGCAGCGGCAGCATGGACCGCACCCGGGCCGACCATATGGGTATGCTTGCAACAGTGATCAACGCCCTGGGTGTAGCCGATGGCCTGGAGCAGATGGGCCTTGATGTGAGGGTGCAGACTGCCATTGCCATGCAGGAGGTGGCTGAGCCGTATATCCGCAATAGGGCAGTGAGGCACCTGGAGAAGGGCCGGATAATAGTCTTTGGCTGTGGCACAGGCAACCCGTTTTTTTCCACGGACACAGGGGCTGCCTTGCGCGCAGCGGAGATCGAGGCGGATATTATCCTAAAGGCAACGATGGTGGACGGGGTTTACGACAGTGACCCCAAGAAGGATCCAAATGCCAAGCGCTATGACGAGCTGACCTTTATGGAGGTCCTCAACCAGAATCTGGGCGTTATGGACATGACAGCCGCCTCCTTCTGTAAGGACCGGGGGATACCGTGGCTGGTGTTCAGCATAGAGGACCCGGAGAATATCGTGCGTGCGGTCACTGGTGAGGCTGTGGGCACACTGGTAAAATAACTTAAACTATAGTATTGAAACCAACTATCAGGAGGAAAATCAAAATGGCAGAGATCAAGGATGTTTTTGACAAGGCCGAAAGCAAGATGAAGAAGGCAGTAGGCCATCTCCAGGAGGAGTATGCGGCTATACGCGCCGGGAGGGCAAACCCCGCTGTGTTGGATAAGATCATGGTAAACTACTATGACACTCCAACACCCATAAACCAGCTGGCAGCGGTGGCTGTTACCGAAGCCAGGGTGCTTACTATACAGCCCTGGGACGCCTCTGTGCTCAGGGGTATTGAGAAGGCAATACAGACCTCAGACCTGGGCGTGAATCCCCAGAATGACGGTAAAATTATCCGCCTGACATTCCCTCCGCTGAACGAGGAGCGCCGCAGGGAGCTGGTGAAGGAGACCAGCAAGCTGGCGGAAGAGGCAAAGGTGGCTGTGCGCTCAATACGCCGGGACGGCATTGAGAAGCTGAAGGACATGAAGAAAAAGTCTGAGATAACCGAGGACGACCTGAAGCAGGCTGAGAAGAAGGCCCAGGAGCTCACCGACAAGTATGTGAAGAATATCGACGCCTGCGCCGCAGACAAAGAAAAAGAGATCCTGGAGATTTAAGGAGAGCCTATGCCGGAGAAAGAGAGCGCCTTCGTGAAACGGCCTGTACCTGCGCATATTGGCATAATTATGGACGGCAATGGGCGCTGGGCAAAGAAGCATTTCCAGCCCCGCTCCATGGGGCATAGGGCCGGGGCCCAGAATTTCCGCACTATCACCAAGCATGCCTCAAAAATAGGAGTAAAGTATCTGACGGTATATGCCTTTTCCACAGAAAACTGGTCCCGCCCGGCAGACGAGGTGGGAGCATTGATGGGCCTTTTCAAGGACTATCTGCGGGAGGCACTTAGGGACTTTATGAACGAAAACATCCGGGTGCGTTTCATCGGGGATGTGAGCGCCTTTTCCCGGGATCTGCAGGAGCTTATCGCCGAGGTAGAGGAGGCCAGCGCCTCTAAGACGGGCATGGTGTTAAACCTTGCCATGAACTACGGCGGCAGGGCTGAGATCTTGTGTGCAGCCCGGAACTTTGCGGAGGATGTGCGGGCTGGTAAGCTTGAACCTGCGGAGCTGACTGATGAACTGTTTGACAGGTATCTCTATACCGCCGGGCAGCCTGCCCCGGACCTTATCATCCGTCCCAGCGGTGAGCAGCGTATTTCTAATTTCCTTTTGTGGCAGTGCGCCTATGCAGAATTTGTCTATTTTGACATTCTCTGGCCGGACTTTAGGCCCGAGGACCTGGACCGGGCTATTGCCATATACAACTCCCGCCAGCGGCGCTTCGGCGGGGTGTGAATTTCTTAGGAGAAGAAAGGTGAATTTCACCATGGTACAGCGAGTTTTATCCGGTATTGTGCTGACGGTGTTTATGATTGCCGTTATAGTGTTTGACAAGATATTCCCACTGGCTCTGAATATTGCCGTTGCAGTTATATCGGTGATGGCGGTGCATGAGCTGGCTGCGGCTTTAGGGCTGCAGAACAAGTGGTTTTTGTGCCTGCCTTCACTGGCTGCGGCGGCGATCGTGCCCTTCTGCGACGAGCAGTTCCAATTCCTGACATACTGTGTCTACACACTGATTATCTTTTCCGCGCTGATCGTTTGCCATGGGGAGACGACCTTTAAGGAAGTGGCGGTGCTGTACAGTATGGTGGTGATAATACCGTGCGCATTGCATACACTGGTCTCTTTAAGGGAACTAAACCTAAGCCATGGCATGTTCTATGTGCTTATAGCGGTGCTGGCGGCCTGGGTGGCGGATGTTGGGGCGTATTTTGCGGGGACACTGTTCGGGCGGCATAAGCTATGCCCTGAGATCAGCCCCAAGAAGACTATTGAGGGCCTTGTCGGGGGCACAGTAGTGGATATGGTGGTCATGCTGCTTTGCGGTGTCTGGTTTTCTGCGGTGTTTTATCAGGGCCAGGTGGGGGTCAATTATATCGCCCTGCTGCTTATCGGACTTTTCGGCTCACTGATATCTGTGCTGGGGGATCTGAGCTTCTCCATCATCAAGCGCAGCTGCCATATAAAAGACTTCGGACAGGTGATACCAGGCCATGGCGGTGTGCTGGACAGGTTTGACAGCGTCATATTTACGGCGCCATTTGTGTATCTATTGGTGATGTTCCTGCCTCTGGCGGGAGTGTAGGAGAGAAGCTCAGAATGGACATAAGCATAGGCAACACCGCACAAAGACCGGCCTACGGCCTTTGCACACGATTTGCTTGCACTTTTTCCGTCATAGCGCACAGCTTTCCCTTGCCAATCGACAGATTGGCTGCCCTCAAGCTGTATACTCTGACGAAAAAATTGACTGCGCAACTCGCGCACAATCTTTGTGCGGTGTTGCCATAAGGCCGCTGGCTCCCGGAATGGCTGGGGATTTTTTCGATATTTCGAGGAGAGAGCCTTTCTGCCCGGAGATCCCAGGGCAAACTGCTACTGCCTTGAGAGCCATATGGCTGATGAGACAGTCTATGGGGATGAGAGGTTTTATTCTAGGGGCTGCGCTCCTGGGCAGATAAGCATAATGCACTGTATGGACATCCAAGGCGGGGGGACTGGATCAATAGCCTTGGAGCGCTGTGAGAGGCTGGGATCCAGGCTTTTGCAAAGCGGCCCGGTTTCTACATCTATAGGAAAGAGCTATGAGAGGAGAGTTTGCCAGAATGAAAACCCTGTCTATTCTTGGCTCCACCGGCTCGATCGGCACTCAGGCGCTGAAAGTCGTAAGGGAGCTTGATCGGGCCGGGCGCACACAGTTTCGTGTAGCTGTGTTGGCGGCGCACCATAATGTGGAGCTGCTGGAACAGCAGGCGCGTGAGTTCTCTCCGGAGGCTGTGGCGGTGTATGACGCGGCGGCAGCGGCAGATTTGCGCATACGCCTGCGGGATATGGACGTGAAGGTGCTGGAGGGTATTGACGGCCTCTGCAAGGCTGCGGCCTGGGAAGGTGTTGACATTACATTAAACTCTGTGGTAGGAATGGTAGGACTAAGGCCTACGCTTGCAGCTATAAAGGCAAAGAAGACTTTGGCTCTGGCAAACAAGGAGACCCTAGTGGCAGGCGGGGAGCTGGTAATGGAGGCCGCGAAACAGAACGGCGTGGATATTTTTCCGGTGGACAGCGAACACTCCGCCATATTCCAGTGCCTGCAGGGAAATAATAGGAGTGAGCTGCGCAGGATACTGCTGACAGCCTCCGGCGGACCGTTTTTTGGCAGGACCAGGGAGGAACTGGAGAATGTGACCCCGGAACAAGCCCTTGCCCATCCAAACTGGTCCATGGGGGCGAAGGTCACTATAGACTCAGCCACTATGATGAACAAGGGCCTGGAGGTCATGGAGGCCAGGTGGCTGTTTGATGTACTCCCGGATAAAATACAAGTAGTGGTACACAGGGAGAGCATTGTACACTCTATGGTGGAGTATGATGACCGCTCGGTGATAGCCCAGCTGGGTGTGCCGGACATGTGCCTGCCAATACAATACGCGCTCACCTATCCGGAGCGCCTGCCCTCGCCGGTGGGGGAGCTGGATTTATTTGCCTTAAAGTCTCTGAGCTTTTACCCGCCGGACTTGAATGCATTTCCCTGCCTTGATATCGCCATACGGGCCCTGAAAAGGGGCGGCTTAGCTCCGGCAGCAGTAAACGGTGCAAATGAGGAGGCGGTGAGTGCTTTTCTGCAGGGCAGGCTTGGGTTTATGCAGATACCCGAGCTATGCGCCCGGGCGATGGAGCGGCAGCCGGACCAGCCGGTTGACAGCGTTGAAGATGTTTTGGAGGCTGATATTGCTGCACGGGAATTTGTGAGATCGGTACTTTCCGCTTAGTAAAGTTATAGTTTAGGAGATGGTAATTTGCAAATACTCTACACGGTCCTGCTGATAATCATTGGCGTACTGTTATTTGGTTTCGTGGTATTCTTCCATGAGCTGGGGCATTTTCTCATGGCGAAGCTCTCGGGTATCAGGGTAAATGAATTCGCCGTGGGCATGGGCCCGAAGCTCTTTGGATTCCAGCGGGGAGAGACCCAGTATGCCCTGCGCCTGTTTCCCATAGGCGGCTTCTGCGCCATGGAGGGTGAGGACGAGGAGAGCAGTGATGAGAGGGCTTTTGGCAATAAGCCGGTATGGCGGCGTTTCCTAGTTGTGGTAGCCGGAGGGGTGTTCAATATCATTCTGGGCTTTATTCTTATGATCCTTGTGCTGGCCCCTCAGGAGAC
>CANPBX010000054.1 GCA_947572385.1 uncultured Clostridia bacterium | reverse complement strand
CTCTCCCGGCACTGTAAACAAAGCAACCGGCATTATTGAGTACGCAAATAACCTGCCATTCCTAAACATCCCCATGCAGAAGATGCTCTCCGAACGCCTTGACGGTAAGCCGGTGTATATGGAGAACGACGCAAACGCTGCGGCCTTTGGCGAGTACATGGCAGGGGCACTCAAGGGCGCCAAGGTCGCCATGGCTATAACCCTGGGCACAGGCGTCGGCGGAGGCGTTATTATCGACGGAAAAATCTTCTCTGGCAGTAATTTCGCCGGGGCTGAGCTGGGCCACTGTGTTATCGTGGTAGACGGCTGGCCCTGCACCTGCGGTCGCCTTGGCTGCTGGGAGGCCTATGCCTCTGCAACCGGTCTTATCAAACGCACAAAAATGCACATGGAGGAGGCCCCTAGGGATTCCGCGCTGTGGAAAATCGCCGAGGGAGATATCGAGAAGGTCAACGGACGCACAGCCTTTGACGCTATGCGCCAGGGAGACCCCACCGGTCAGAAGATAGTGGACGAGTATGTAAAGTACCTGAGTGTCGGCCTTATCAATATGATAAACATTTTCCAGCCTAGTATCCTCTGTGTTGGCGGCGGCGTTGGCAATGAGGGTGAGAACCTGCTGGTGCCTGTACGTGCTATAGTGGAGAAGGAGCAGTACGGCCATAATCCTGAAGCGGCAACCAAAATCTGCAAGGCGCAGCTGGGCAATGACGCCGGTATAATCGGCGCTGCCATGCTGGGCAAGGAAGGCTGAGCCTATGGCGGTCGAGATCAAGAACTTCGGTACACTGCCTGACGGCAGAGCGGTCCACTCCTATACTATCAGGGGCAAGGGAAAATTAGAGCTGACTGTCAGCGATTACGGCTGCCGTATACTGCACCTGATGGCCCCAAGCCGTGACGGTGTGCCCGGAGATATGCTGCTGGGGCATAGCACCCTGGAAGGGTATCTTGGGAAGAATTTTCAAGGGGCCATGATAGGCAGGGTTGGCAACCGCATTGGAGGAGCAAGCTTTATCCTGGAGGGTAAGGAATATCATCTTGCAAAGAACGACGGAGAAAACTCCCTGCACGGCGGCCCGGGCGGTTTCCATCAGGCTCTTTGGAATGCCAGGGTAAAGGACGGTGACGAACCGGAGATAGTATTTACCCTGGAGAGCCCTGACGGAGAGGAGGGTTTCCCAGGAAATATTAAGGTAGCGGTCAGCTACCGGTTGAGCGCTGAGGATATCCTGCACATCACCTATAGAGCACAGACCGATAAGCTGACTCTCTTTAACCCCACAAACCACAGCTTCTTCAACCTCTCAGGTGACCCGGAGAAGGATGTGCTAGGTACATATCTCACCATAAATGCCACCCGCTATACTGCCGTGAGCGACGACCTGATACCTACTGGGGAGCTGCTGCCGGTCAGCGGCGGGCCGCTGGACTTCCGCAGCCCTAAAAAGCTGGGGGACGATATGTTCAGCCAGGACCATCTCATAAACCTCTGCGGCGGCTTCGACCACAATTTCTGCCCGGACGGGACCGGCTACCGCAAGATAGCCGAGGCATATGAGCCGGACAGCGGCAGAGTGATGGAGGTATTTACCGATATGCCCGGTGTGCAGCTGTACACATTCAATAGGCCTGATGACGGGCTTATCGGCCGCAACGGTAAGCAGATGGGCCACCACACGGCCTTCTGTCTGGAGACCCAGTTCTATCCGGACACTGTGCATCATAAGGACTTCCCCGGCGGATATCTTTGCCCGGAGGAGGAGTTTGTAAGCAGGACTTCCTATAAGTTCTCGGTAAAATAAAAGTGAAAATTTGAGGGCCGGGGCTTGTCTGCCCAGGCCCTCATTACTTGGAGGCGATTTTATGGAACTTGATATAAAGCTTGAGAAGTCCTGCGGGGCCATAATCTGGCGGGAGAAGGAGGGCAAGCCCCACGTTCTGGTGCTGCAGCATCAGAACGGCGGACATTGGGCCTTTCCAAAGGGCCATGTGGAGAATGATGAGACTGAGGAGCAGACTGCTGTGCGGGAGGTATTTGAGGAGACCGGCTTAAAAGTTAAGCTGGATCCAAGCTTCCGCAGAGTGGTGACCTTCTCTCCGAAGCCACGGGTGATGAAGGATGTGGTATACTTTGCAGCAAAGCCTACAGGGGGCAAGCTGAAGCGCCAGGAGGCAGAGGTCATAGATATCCGATGGCTGACCCTGGGGGAGGCCCTGAAGCTTATCACATATGAGACGGACAGATCCGTACTGCGCTCCTTTGCCGCAAGCTACGACTTCCCCTGATCACTCCGGCTTATGGGCTGTGTACCCGCCCAGGATCTCCGGCTGATTTTCCACAGAGTCCGCTTCGGTTATCTCTCTGATGACCCGGCAGGGCGTTCCGGCGGCAAAGGAGTTTGCCGGGATATCCCTGGTGACGACGCTTCCAGCGCCTATCACACAGCCATCACCTATGGTGACTCCAGGGCAGACAATGACGTTTGCGCCAAACCAGCAGTCGCTGCCGATATGTACCGGCTTTGCCCAGCAAAGATGCTTGGGATCTCCTTCAGAGTCGTAGAGCTCCTTGCGTTCGCCGGGGAGCATGGGATGCACCGGTGTAACAATTGTGACGTTGGGCCCGAAGTTGCAGTCGTCGCCGATGGTGACCTCGCCGTCATCCTGAATGGTGAGGTTGAAGTTGGCAAAGAACCGCTTGCCTATCTTTGTGTGCTTTCCGTAGTGGAAGGCGATAGGCCCCTGGATGCGCCCGCCCTCGCCAAATTCACCGATAATTTCGTGTAGTATGGCGCTGCGCTTTTCATACTCATCCTCATGGGTCATATTATAGTCCACATTCAGATTATGGGTGCGGAGCTTGATGGCTACGAGCTCCGGGTCACCGGGAGCGAACAGGACGCCCGCATTTATTCTGGCTTCTTCCTTAGTCATGTCGGCATCTCCTTTATTGGTTTTGGATATATTGTACACCCCCCTGCGCGGAAAAGCAAGGGGGTGTTTTGCTATAGTTTTTCCAGCAGCTCCAATTTGCCGCAATGAAACAGGTACGCCTCTCCAAAGAGCTCAGTCTTACCGTCATGTGTATAAAAATACGAGCCATCGGGGAGGAGGTAAACAGGCATCTTAAAGGTATCGGGACTGATGATATCCTCATAAAGCCTTTTGCCGTCTAAAATAAGGCCGTGGTTGTGATCATAGTGTGGTATGATACTGATGTTCGTGAGCCCAAGCCCTGGCCGAAACCGCTCAAAATTTGGATCTGTACTCTCGCCTGGAAGCTCCGGGCAGACATATACAGTCTCCGCGCAGTTCATGCTGCCAGCACTTTGGGCCACAACTATTCCGTCAAACCCGGTGAGAATATCCCGCAGTCCAATCCCTTTAAAGAACAGATTCTGTGTAGGCAGGTGTCCGCCGGAGAGGAATATTACGTCTGTTTGAATGATTGCATCTTTCAGCATAGATGCATTATGCCCATTTACTAAAGTACATCTATCAAACCGGATACCCTCTTTTTCCAGTGCCTCTACAGTGTTCTGAAACCATTCGGACACCCTTTCATTAGGCTCGGGGTCGCTTGAAATATACAGCATTTGCTCGGTTCCATGCAGGCATTTCTTAAAATTTGTCAGGAAGCCGAAACGGTTATCTATCTTTCCGGCAGCACGCCTGCCATTCAAGTGGACTGTCGCGCCGATTTTGCTTGTTATAAACAGATCCAATATCTATTCATCCCCTTTTGCCGGTCCAGCACCTCTGCATCCCTAGTGGCAGCTCCAGCCCGTTTTTCTCTAGCAGCTCCTTATCACTAAGCACGTCCACAGCGGCGCCGTCCGCCGCTATCTGCCCGGAGCTTATGAGCAGCACCCGGTCGCAGGTGTCCAGAATCATATCCAGGTCGTGGGAGGCAATGAGCTTTGCAATAGACAGAGAGTTGACAGTGTGAATGAGGGCACGGCGGTTTTTAGGGTCCAGGGAGGAGGAGGGCTCGTCCATTAGGACCGCCTTGGGGCTGGACATGAGGACGGTAGCGATGGCAGCCATGCGCTTTTCTCCGCCGGAGATTTTATGATTTTGACGGTGCTTCAGATGGGCAACGCCAAGGCCGGATAGGATGCTGTCGGCCAGGGCCTCAGCCTCGGTACGGCTCATGCCATAGTTCATGGGCCCAAAGACCATGTCATCAAGGACAGTAGGCATAAACATTTGGTTGTCCGAGTCCTGAAGCACGTAGCCAAGAGCTTTGCGCACAAACGGCAGAGTATTTCGGCTGAGCCCGGTGCCGTCTACGGTGATGGAGCCGTCTGCGTCAACAAGCCCCAGCGCGGCTTTTAAAAGCGTGCTCTTGCCAGCTCCGTTTGCGCCGATAAGCCCCACCCGCTCGCCCGGGGAGATGTGAAGTGAGACACCGTTCAGCACAGGTCTGCCGCCCGGATATGAGTATGAAACATTTTTAAAGATTATCACACGCTCAGCCTCCAATAAATAGTTTGCCCATCAGGGCGGGCAGGTCGTACATCCGGGACAGAACCATCAGCGCGGCACAGACTCCGGCGGCTGTCCATGACAGCGGTGACACGGCGGAATTAAAGCTCCCCGGAAGCTCACCGGTGAATCCGCGCAGGAGCATACTGCTATAGAGGCTTTCGGCACGGTCCATACTGCGCAGCAGGAGCTGCCCCAAAAATGAGCCCCACGCAGATATGTGCACCCCCCGCTGCCCCGGAGCCCGCAGGCTGTAAGCCTCGGTCATAAGGCTGGCCTCGTCAAGGAGCACTGTGATATAGCGGAAGGTCAGCAGCAGAAGGCTTACCATCACCTTAGGACAGCGGAGCTTTCCCAGGGCCCCGCATATGCCTTCAAGTGGAGTTGTGGCAATGAGCAGGAAGGCGGCGGTTAAGGCGAACACACCCTTTAGCAGGAGCGTTAGCATGGAGATAACGCCTCCGCTTACGGGCAGGCTTCCCAGGAAAAAGAGTGTCTCCCGGTCAAAGAATGGGTTGAAAAGACCCACAGCGCAGACCAGCGGCAGTATAAACCGCAGACGCCGAAAGCATACCAAAAGGGATATTCCCGCCAGCTGATAGCCGAAAACAGGAAACAGTGCCATCACACTGAGGCCTGAGAGAGCGTACTTGGGGAAAGAGAGGGTCAAGGCCACATAAAGCACAGTCAAAAGGAGCTTGGGCAGTGGGGCAAGCCGGTGCATGGGAGAGTCCAGCGCCGCCAGCTCGTCCACCAGCCGCAGGCTCTGTCCGGCTTCACCGGCTGGGTTAAAGCGGCTCACTTTTTGCCGACCCCGCGCCTTCTGAGCAGGCTGCCGCATAGACAGACGAGTCCCGCCAAAAATGCCACCATAGCCGCGCCGACTATGCCGGAGATGCTGGTGCCCAACGGCTCCTCGGAACCGCCGGCAAAGCCGTAGTCAGGCAGGAAGGCGGTCTTATCCTGTATTCTGCCCGCCGTCCTGGAGGCAGGACTCTCTATGCCGTAAGCGTCCTCATCAAGCCCCATGTTATCTGAGTATCCTGCCTCACTATTGCCGAAAAGAGACCACTCAAGGCCGTCCGGGTCGCTGCTGGCAAGCAGAGAGAGCCCGCCGCCGGTGACAGCGGCCACTATTGCCAGCACAGCCAAGGTGCTTCGCAGTGAAAATTTCCCATGACTGCTCCCGGAGTCCCGCAGGTCCGGCAGGAGCTCAGGACGGGCATTATACACAAACACCAGCACAGCGGCGGTTATGAGCCCCTCAACTGCACCGATAGCCAGGTGAATGGGTTGCATTAGGGTTAGAAATGCCCCGAAGGGCAATTCGGTGACTCCGGAGAGTGAGGTCTCGATTACAATAGAGAATGCCCCGAGCTGTAATGAGAGCACACAGCCCAAAACTGAGGCAAGGGTGAGTTTTATAGGGGCCTTCAATCGTTTTACACCCAATATGGGCCGGTAAATAAGGTAATAGCCCGCGAAGCAGCCATAGAAAGCCATATTCCACAGGTTGGCTCCAAGGGCAAGCAGGCCTCCGTCGGCGAAAAACAGGCACTGGATAATAAGCACCGCCGCCATAGAGAGGAAACCCGCCCATGGGCCAAGCAGGGCCGTGAGCAGCAGCCCGCCGCATAAATGTCCTGAGGAGCCGGTGCCGGGGATGGTGTAGTTTACCATCTGTCCCGCGAAGACCAGGGCGGACATCACTGCCATGGTGGGCAGGCGTTTTGAAGTGAGCTCCGTTCGCAGCCTGTCCTCGTTTCTAAGCCTGTAGATGGATATGCCTGCTGTTGCTGCCGAGGCCGCGTACATCGCCGCGCCTACAGCGGGAGATATAAGAGCGTCTGCCATATGCATAAAAATTATTCCTTTCAAAAATAAGTAATAAACAACAAAAAATATAAAGGCATACGCCCGCGTCTTCTGACTGGGAGCGTATGCCTTCTTTGGCATGATAAAAGAATATTTGCTCAGAGTAATTGGCGAGCTTCCTGCTCTTAAAGCGGCTTCATGCCGCTAGATATGAATTGTATTATACATGGAAATTCGCCGCTTGTCAAGGGATGAGGGTAATTTTGGGCTTTTGGCGCGGTATATTATAAAGTGCGAAAGAGCTATTTAGCTCGGACGCACTATTTTTTATCGAAAAACAGAGAGAGGAGGCGGGAATTTGAGAGGCTTTACAACGACGATATGAGGCCGAGAGAAATCGCGGCGGCGGAGCGGCGGTACGCCCTCTATCAGGAACGAAAGTCGGCGAAATAAATCCGAGAGGGGATTACTTATACCATGAAATTTATTGTTAAAGTGGCAATCGTAGAGCCGTACGGTGGGTTTAGATACGGTTGACCGCTACCCCAGCGACAGCTTTGTGTTTTCGTCGCATGGGTGCAGCCTGCATATCGACAATGAGCTTGTCGCCGCCTTTGCCGATCTGTCCCAGCAGGAGCAAAGCATCATGTTCATCATGACCACCGGACAGATAATGTCCATGGGCTTCGACCAGATATTCAACATGAGCAACGCCGCCGTAAAGCAGTCGGTGGAGGTGCTGGATATGTACATCTACCGCATAACCTTCCAGTCCACAACAGATTTCTCCTTCTCCACTGCTGTGAGCCTGTTCCGCTCGGTGCTGAACATGGCCTTCCTGGTGCTTGCAGATCGGGGCTCGAAGCTTTTGGGCGGCGGCGGACTGTTTGGCTAAGGAGGAGATCATATGGAAAAGATCAATAAGCTTCATAAGAGAAAGAAAATCGACGTGGTGGACGTCATACTGTTCGTCGTACTCACTGTCTGGGGGCTGATAATCCTACTGCCCTTCCTGAACGCAGTTGCAATTTCCTTCGCAAGCTATAAGGAGTACCTTGAGACGCCCCTGTTGCTGTTCCCAAAGAACCCGGAGCTCAAATCCTACCAGCAACTTATTGAGGACGGGAGAATCTGGATAGGCTACCGCACGACCATAATCATCCTGATAATAGCCGTACCTCTGAGTCTGTTCCTCACCTCCTCCATGGGCTACGCCCTAAGCCGCAGGCATTACCCGGGCAAGAAGGCCATATTGCTGCTGGTGCTCTTCACAATGATATTCCAGGGCGGCATCGTGCCCCTGTACCTTGTGATGAAAGACCTGCACCTGACCGATACCATCTGGTCTGTGATTTTGGCAAGCGGCATGAACACCTTTTATATGATACTCATGTACAACTACTTCCAGAGCCTGCCCGACTCGCTTATTGAGTCGGCCCAGCTGGACGGGGCGGGGGAGTGGACGATACTTTTCAGGATAGTGTTGCCTCTTTCCATGCCCATAATCACCACGGTGCTGCTGTTCTATTCGGTGGACAAGTGGAACGAGTGGTTCAACGCCATGGTCTTTATCAGAAGCGCGGATATACAGCCCCTGCAGAATGTGCTTCGCTCCATGATAGTGGACTCCCAGGCCATGGGCGAGGCCAGTGCTCTGGTGTCTATTGAGGACAGGCCCTTCACCAGCGGCATAAAGATGGCGGCGGTGGTGGTAACCATGGTACCTATAATGTGTATATACCCATTCCTGCAAAAGCATTTTGCGGCGGGAGTCATGGTGGGAGCCATCAAGGCATAAGGCCGGAGGGCCGGGAGACCGGCCTGGCAGATATAATCAAGACATTAAAGAAAGGATGAAAATCAGTATGAAGCTAAAGAAACTGACAGCTCTGCTGCTGTGCTTGGCGTTGGTACTTTCACTGGCGGCATGCGGCGGAAACAACGAGTCCTCAACCTCCTCGAAAACCGAGGAGTCCTCCTCGGAGAGCTCCTCTGCCGAAGACAGCAGTGCTCTCGAGGAGAGCGGCACCTCCACCGAGGGCGGCGACTGGTTCGAGGGCAAGGATTTCAGTGAAAAAATGACCATCACCCTAGCCTCCGTGCAGATAGAAGACGGCTATGACTACACCGCCGGAGACGACTGGGTCAAGTCCTGGACTGACCGCTTCAACGTGGAGTGGGACATCATTCCCCTCACCTGGGACAACTGGGCCGAGCGCCTGCGCATCTGGATTAACTCCGACGATATGCCGGAGATGGCCGTATGGAACTACGTCAACGGCGAGGCCGCCAACTACGCCAGCCAGGGCCTTGTCAAGCAGCTGCCAGACGGCTGGAAGGACAAGTACCCGAACCTTGCCAAGGCCAACAGCGACTGCCCCATGAGCGAGATGGCCGAGGAGAACTTCGGCGGCGACTTCTACCTTTTCCGCCCCATCTACTCCAACAACCGTCCCACTGAGAAGCTTGCCACACATATGTCCCTGTATCTGCGCAAGGACTGGGGCGAAACCGCCGGCGTTGAGGTCAAGCCCGTCATGAAGGTCAGCGAGATCATGGACTACCTGGCGGCTGTAAAGGAGAAGAACCCCGGCAATGTCAGTGGTGACTTCTATCCGCTGGTCGTCACCTCCGGAAACCTGGCGCAGTTCGTAGGTGCGTACAACTACCACACCTCCAGCCTGCCCTTCTACCTGGGCGACGACGGTCAGTACCACTGGAACGCGGCAGATCCTGAGACCCTCGAAGCTCTGAAGGTGCTCAACAAGGCTTATAACGACGGCCTGATCCACCCCGAGTTCTACACCATCCAGGACCCCGACGACAGCGGTGCCTTCTACACAACCGGCACCTCAGCTGCGGTCATCAAGGACGGCATGGTTTCCATGCTCACCGAGTATGAGCAGCACATGAAAAGCGACCTGGGCGTAGACTTCATGGACGCTGTGCAGATAGTCACCATCACCGACGAGGACGGCAACTTCCATGGCACTCCCCTCACCAACTTCTGGGGCGCGAACATCTTCTCCCCCCATATCGATGACGCAAAGCTGGACCGCATACTGTCCATGATGGACTACTCCTGCACCGATGAGGGCCAGTTGGAGATCCGATGCGGAATCAAGGGCGTTGACTGGGACTTCGACGAGAAGGGCGTGCTCTATTCCAACCTGGGCCCCGATGAGAACCTCTGGGACAAGTATGCGCTGATGCCCGTATACGTGAACATGATGGTGCTTTCCGACGACTTTATGTTCCAGAACCCCTCCTATAAGCAGGAAATCAGGGACATTGCCAAGCAGATACATATTGACCATCAGGAGAACTCCACGGACAAGACCTTCCCCATGGAGCCCGATTGGAACGTGGAACTGCACGACTCCCAGGCTCTGAACCTGGCCTCCATGGAGTACGGCGACGAGTACGCGGCCCTCATCGTTAAGGCTGGGGACATCGAGGCCAACTGGCAGGCGTGGGTCAACGAGAAAATGCCCACCATCCAGCCAGTTCTGGACGAGCTGAACGAAAAGCTGGGCTAAGCCTATAAACACGAAAGGGCCGTAAAAACGCGGCCCTTTCAATTTATAATTAAGTATGATATAATTGAAAAAATACCCATAAGGAGAGACTACAATGAACGAACTTACCATAACCCAGCTCCAAGACAACATCTGGAATTTCACCGAGCACGCCCCCGGCACCGCTGTGGACGCATACCTTGTGACCGGCTCCCAGCGTGCGGTGATGATAGACGCCCTCCAGGAGGTCACCGGTCTCTACGCCAAGGCCCGGGAGCTCACCGACCTGCCCCTTGATCTTATCCTGACCCACGGCCACTTTGACCATGCCGGGGCCTCGACACAGGAGTTTGTCGACGCCGGATGCAAAATTTACATGGCCATGGCCGACTACCCCGTGCTCACTGGCTACAGCGGGCGGAGCTTTCCGAAGGACATCTTCACCGATCTTGCGGACGGACAGACCTTCGACCTTGGCGGCCGAGTCCTTGAGACCATAATGGTTCCAGGCCACACCCCCGGCAGTGCCCTACTCCTTGACCGTGCCGCGGGCGTTGCCTGCTCCGGCGACAGCTTCGGCTCCGGCCCCATTTGGCTCCAGCTTCCGGACAGCCTGTCCCTTAGCAAATATCAGGAAAATCTCGAGCGGGCCATCGCTAAACTGAAGGAGCTCCCAGAGCTGTTACTGCTCACAGGTCACCGGAACCAGTCTCCGGAGCCCCTGCACATGGACTACCTTTGCGACCTGCTTGCCGCTGTGCGCGGCGTGAGGGACGGCTCTCTAAGCGGCGAGACAAAGGAGATGGAGATGCACGGCATATCCTTCCCCTTCGCGATCGTGAGCCACGGCAAGATGCTGGGCCTCTTCTACTCACCGGAGAAAATCGAGGGCTGAGCTACCGCACCCACGCCGCAATCAACAAATACACACGAATATCGAAGGGCAAACGCTCACAGGAAGTGTGAGGCTCGGATAGGATGGCAGGCTGAAAGGCTCGCGCTTATCCGGGCCTTTTTTGAGGTTATGATGATATTTTGCAAAAAATTCCATTTACCGATGGCTGTGTCCTGACGTTTATGAGACGCATTTGCAAGGGCGCCTGAGCTCTACATTATATGTTTACTTCAAATCAATCACCGTCTACCGCTCAGCTTTGGCCGCATATCAAAGCTGTTGTAAGCCACGCCCAAGCAGTAGGACCTCAGCAGGTAGACGGGGCTGGCGCTCCAGGCGTGGCAGAAGGCCCCTTCATATTGGCTTAGCCGATAGTCCGTACATAGGAGGCCACGGAGCCCACAAAGCTCTCCTCGTCCAGAAGGCCCTTGTAGGTCGTCTCGTTGAGCCACTTGTATATGTCAAGGCATTACTTCCGCCCCAAAAGCTAGGAAAAAAGGTACAGGTGTGTTAAAATAATAGGCATGGAATATATAGACCTGAGGAAAGCAGGGGGAGACGGCCTCAAGGAGATACGCAGGCAGGTAGTACGGCTCAAGAAAACGGGCAAAACGGGAAAAGAAATAGAGGAATTAACCGGCGTACGCCAGAATCGCGCAAGCGAAATATGGACAGCGTATCAACGAGAGGGAGAGCCCGCCCTGGAGCGAAAAAAGTATGGACGAAAGCCTGGGACGCACATGGTCCTTACTCAGGAAGAGCAAGAGACGATTCGGAAGGCAATTGAAGAGAAAACGCCAGAAGATTTTGAAATATCCGGCAGACTGTGGACGATAGGGCGGACGAGACAGTACATCCAGAAGCAGCTGCGCAAAGCCATAAAGGAGAGAACGCTGTCGGAATATATGAGACGCTGGGGAATGAGCTGTCAGCGTCCGGCGAAGCGCGCGCGGAAACAGAACCCTACGGGCATCTAAAGGTGGAAAAGCGAGGAATACCCCGCTGTTTCAAGGCGTGCAAAAGCGGAAGATGTCGTCGTTTATTGGGCAGATGAGACCGGTGTAAGCAACTGTGAAATAGTTGAGCGCGGCTTTTCACCGAAGGGTCGGCATCCTGTGCTGCCAGTGGAGACAAAACGGCGGCGGGGCAATATGGTCTCTATAATCAGCGACCAAGGTAATGTCCGCGTTATGGTCTATCAGAGCACCATGAACCAGCAACGGCTGATCTGCTTCATGGAGCGTCTGATTCGTGCCTCGAAACAAAAGGTATTCTTGATTCTAGATAATCTTAAGGTTCACCATGGCAAGCTTGTTGCGGCCTGGCTGGAAAAGCACAAAGGGAAAATCGAGGCGTTTTTCCTGCCTCCCTATGCTCCGGAATATAATCCAGATGAATACTTGAATCATGCCCTGAAGATTTCCGTACATTCAGGCCAATTGACCTTTACTACTGAAGACATTTTCCATAAAATTCAGTCTTTTATGCGCGAATTGCTGCATCATCCATCTCGCGTATCCAGCGCTTTCCTATCTTTGCTTGCGGAAGTAATAGCATAGTCTACCCCGTACACTTCTTTCATAAAAGGTTTAGTTACTTCTTCAATAGCAAAACTGTTATTCGTTCCAATGAAATGCAGGGTGATATCTACAAATAGGCAATCTTTGATTTCTTATGCAGCTTTAATTGTGAATGTGATGGCTGCAACTACTTTATGGGTACGATCGCGTTCAATTTCTGCTGCTATTTTAGTAACCATCGTGTGTGTTTTCCCTGTACCAGCACTTGCACGAACGATGAGGTTGCCCACAGTATCCACTATTGTTTGCTGTGTGGGTGAAAGTGTCATTTAGCAATTTATTTCAAGCAAAATTATAGTGGCCATATTTTTTTCAGCGATCTATATCTGACATTTTTTCAATTAATTCATCCATATGAAAGTTCTTTGCCTTTTGAAGATATGTCACTTGATCAGTTTGACCTAAATAGTGTCTACACAAGGCGGTGAAATAGTGATAGAATGGAAGCATCAA
>CANPBX010000053.1 GCA_947572385.1 uncultured Clostridia bacterium | reverse complement strand
ACTCGCCGCGTAAAATATTTTATAGTTTTTTCGCATAAATTACTTGACATTTGCCACCACCGCCTGCAGCACCCGGTCCAATGTACCCCTGCCCTCTGGATCCGGATAGCTGCCGTCGTGTACGTCCTTGGTTCCGTCAAGGTAGAGTCCCGCCAGGGCCCCCGGCCCACAATACCCAAAATGCCGCGTTGATAAAGCGCCGGTTATCCTGAGCTATCCCTTCACGCTTACCGCGCTGTCCAGGCGCCTTTTTTACCTTGGATCTCATAAAAGTTTCCCAGCTCAAAATCATAGCTGGTGATAACGATCATAATAAATTGCGATGTCTGTATTCGTTGACAGCGGAGGAAATGCAAATGACAGCACCTGCCTTTCCAAAAGATAATCCCACAAATTAGAATCAGGGGTATGGTAAAATTGCGCTGGTTTGGTTATTATATGTTTAAGAATATTCAACTGGAGGTTTTATAATGCGTTATGATGTAGTTGTCTTGGGCGGAGGATTTGCAGGAACTGCAGCCGCTATTGCCGCGGCAAGGGAGGGGGCAAGCACCCTGCTTATTGAGAAGGGCAACGGTTTGGGCGGCGCGGCTGCCAACTGTCTTGTCAACCCATTCATGCCTAACGGCACGAAAATCAATGGACAGTTTACGGAACTGAGCCAGGGACTGTACCTAACCATAAGGGAAGAGCTGAACAGGTTTGCTGACCGCTACCAGCCAGACAGAAAGCATAAAGGACATGAGCTCATCAACGAGGAGTACCTGAAGCTCATACTGAACCGAATGACGGAGCGGGAGGGTGTCCGTCTGCTCTACCATGCGTATCTTACCGGCGTAAATATGGACGGCGCGAGGATCTCCTCCGTAACGGTAGCTGCCGGGGCTGACACCCGAACTATTGAGGGGAATATCTTTATTGACGCCACTGGAGATATGACCCTTGGGGTCATGGCTGGATGCGGCTGGGTCCTGGGCCGTCAGGCCGACAACCTGTGCCAGCCAATGACCCTCTGCTTCAGGCTCGGAAATGTGGACCTGGATAAATACGCCAAAGCGCGTCCGGAGATGGACCTGCTCTATTCTCAGTTCCAGGCCGAGGGCAAGATAAAGAATCCCCGGGAAAATGTGTTGATATTCCATACAGTCAATGAGGGTGTCCTCCACTTCAACACTACCCGCATAGTAAAGAAATCCCCTGTGGATATGGATGCGCTGACAGCGGCAGAGATAGACGCAAGAGAGCAGGTGTTTGAGATGTACGACTTCCTGAGGGAGAACATAGACGGTTTCCAAAACGCTACTCTGTTGTCCACCGCTGCTGAGATCGGCATCCGCGAGAGCCGGATGCTTAAGGGTCAATATACGCTCACTCAGGAGGATCTGGTGGAGTGCAGGAAGTTTGCCGATTCCATAGCCCTTGGCAACTACGATATAGATATACATAACCCGGAGGGTACCGGCACCAGTCACTACTATTTCCCCGAGGGGCAGTATTACTCCATACCGTACCGCACCATGCTGCCGGTGGAGACGGTCAACCTGCTGGTAACGGGACGGTGTATTTCTGCCACCCATGAGGCCCAAGCGTCTATACGCATAATGCCGATCGTCTGCTGCCTTGGTGAGGCTGCCGGTACAGCCGCCGCGATGGGGGCCGCCCGGAATATCTCTCCGGCAGAGGTGGATGTTAAAGCGCTGCAGGGGCTGCTGGCTTCCCACGGGGGCAAGCTCTGATCATAGTTTAGTTGGCAGCGGGGGGATCTCTCCCGCTGTTCTTTTTCAGGAGGCGAGGGTATGTACAGGGCGTTTATTGTTGATGATGACGCTGCCACCAGGGATGGTCTTAAAAACTACTTCAACTGGGCAAAATATGATGTAGAGATAGTGGGCGACGCCCCCGACGGCGACGTGGCATATGAGCAGATATTGAGCTTGAAGCCGGATATCCTAGTGAGCGACGTGAAAATGCCCAGGATGGACGGCACAGTGCTACTGCAGAAGCTCATTGGCGCCGGTATGCGCATTGCGGTGCTATTTATTAGCGGCTACTCCGAGGTGGATCTGGTCAAGTCTGCTATCCGGTTCGGGGCGTCTGACTACATCCTTAAGCCTTTGGATCTGTCAGAGCTTGAGACAGCCGTAAGCCGTATTGTCACCCGGCTCAAGGACGACCGGGCGCGTGCCGAGAAGCTCCAAAAAATGGAGGCGCAGCTTCGCCGGAGTATGCCTCTGCTCAGGGACAGGTACTTTTTGAGCTTGCTCAACCACGGCGCCGGGAGCCTTTCGGAGATACAGGCGGACGCGGAATTTCTGGGCATCGAGCTGGATACCAAAGACCAGGTGAACGCGTTTGTCCTGACCATAGACGAGTATGGAGGCTTCTTCAACCCATCCTCTGAGAAGGAGAAGTTCCTGTGCTCATTTGCGGTGCATAATATAATAGCTGAGCTTATGGACGGTAGCCTGAGAGGCTATACGGCCCAGGAGGGCAAGCAGCAATTTGCGGGACTCATCTATGGCAAGCGCCTGGAATCGGCAGAGCTCGTTGATTTTTACAGCAGGCTTCGGGATATCCTGGAGGAAACGCTGGGAGTGGTGGTATCAGTGGGCGCGGGGACGATAGGGGACTCCGTGGCTGAGGCAGCGTCCTCCTATCGAGTGGCAAAGGAGAACATCAAAGACCGTTTTCTTTATGGCAGCGGGGTGTATGCCGCCCAGGGCTGTCAGCAGAAGAAAAAAGCGGATATGCTTTTGGCATACCAGTATCTGGAGGGCCTAAGGCTTGATTTGCCCCTCTACCAGGAACCGGCAAGGATAGACGCTTTTGTTGAGGACATTTTCGGGCGGCTGCTGAGCGTGGAGGATATCAGCGAGGAAGACATCAAGACATTTTGCTTTCATGTGGTATATAAGCTCCACGCGCAGCTTACCGGACAAGATGCTGCCGGGGCGGGAGACTTCAGGAAGCAGAACGACGCTATCAACTCTGTATTTAAGCAGAACACTCTGGAAGGGCTCAAGCACTGTCTGGGACAGTATTTCCGCGACACCGTGAACAGTTTCTGCCGGCGCCAGGGGGAGTACGCCTCAAGCGTGGTTATGGTAAAAAGGATCCTGAAGGAGGAGTATGCCCACCAGTGGACCCTGGACGAGCTTGCGGGGAGAGTGAACGTCAGTAAGGCGTATATGTGTACGCTTTTCAAGCAAAGCACCGGCCAGACAATTATGGACTATCTTGCCAAGACCCGGGTGTATAAAGCGGCAGGGCTGCTGCTTGATCCCAAAAATAAGATCAACGAGGTAGGGGATATGGTGGGATATGGCGACCCGGGCTACTTTACCCGCATATTCAAGAAATATCTGGGCGTCTCCCCATCTCAATACCGGGGCAATCTGGGCTCCAGGCTTTCGGGGGAGGACAGGTGACAGCAATGAAAAAACGGATCTTTACAGACATAACGGAACGCCTGAGAACCTTTTTTGCCAACAGCAGCATGACCACACAGTTTGTGCTGCCCTATCTGATGCTGGTGACGCTGCCTGCTGTGGTGTTTATCCTGTTTTCTTATCATCTGTCCGAGGAGAGGATCCAGCGTTCGCTGCTAAAGTCTGCCGACGAGACTGTGGTGCAGGTGGCGTCGAACCTGTCGTTCCAATTCCAGCTGATGGTGAATGTGGGGCAGACGATCGCCTCTTCCAGCGAGGTGCGCATGATAATGGACCGTCCGCCTGTGCAGGTGATAGAGGATTACCATGACGCAGAAAGCATCAGAAGGGTCTTTTCAGAGATGAGCATTGTATCCCAGGGGCTTAAGCTTACAATGTATGTGGATGAATTCAAGCTCTACGCAAGGGAGGGGGTGAACTTTTTTCCAAAGGATGATTTTTTGCGTTCACATGATGTGACGGAAAAAGGGTATCTCCTGCCGGACGCGATGTGGAAATATGAACCGGCACAGGGGCATTGGCCATCTCGCGTAACTTATTCGGTACCGGTATACGGCAGGCGGGATGTGACAAAGGTGAACGCCTATGTACAGGTTGGCATGGACTACTCGAGGCTTGAGAGCTTGCTTGCAAGCCCTGAGCTCTCCACGAGAGCAAGCTTTTGGGTGTTGGACTCAGGCGGCCTGACAGTGCTGTCCCATGGGTCCAGTGACTGCCCGGAGCTTTCCCCGGAGGAGCTGGAAAAGTCCAGCGGCGTGGTCGAGCTGGAGAGCGGTAATTACGCCTTTGCACGGGTGCAGACCTCGGGATGGTATCTGGTCTATCTGGTGGAGGCGGGAAGCCTGCAGGACAGCGGCGGCTATCTGCAGCTGCTGCTTACTATGCTGACAATGATCATTGCCTTTGCGATATTCTTTCTGGTGGTCATACTCGCAATGATACTGATCATAACCAACTACTACGATAAACGCCTGCAGAGCATTGCCATGAGCCTCCGCCTGCCGGACATAAGCCAGGGGGAGGTCACCGTTTACGACAAGACATCTAACCTGAACCTTCTGGCCAATAATACAGGTAAGCTTATCCTGAAAGTAAGGGAGCTGACAGAGCAATCTATGCAGGACAAGCTCAAGGCTCAGATGGCAGAGCTGAAAGCCTTACAGTGGCAGATAAACCCGCACTTCTTATATAACGCGCTGGACACAGTGAACTGGGCTGCTATCAAGAGAGGAGACCAGGATACCAGCCGTATCATCAGCCTGATCGCCCGGTATTTCCGTCTGGTGCTTAGCGGCGGCAACAGCAATGTGACTCTGGAGCAGGAGCTGGAGTTCTGCCAGGTGTACCTACAGATCCAGACTGAGATCGACCCCGGGCGCTTCACGTTCAAAATAGACTCGGATAGAGGGTTGCGCCCGGTCGTGCTGCCCAAAATGACCGTGCAGCCCTTTGTAGAGAACGCGCTGATCCACGGGGTAATGAAGCTTCGCAACCGGCCGGGCGAGATGCTGGTTTCAGTGAGCCAAACTGATGTGAACACTATCATCAAGGTCAGCGACAACGGGTACGGATTTGACACCAACAGGATCATCGAAGGGAACAGCTCAGAAGGCTTTGGGATACAGAATGTGCTCGACAGGCTGAAACTGTTCTTAGAGTGCCCACCGGAGATAAACTATATCTCGGACAGCAGCGGTACAACCGTTGAGCTTATTATACGCCTGTAGATCAACCCCCCTCGTAAGCTAGGTCAGCCTGTCGAAAAAGTCTGCCATCTGGCAGACTTTTCTCAATAAACATAGTAAAACAGGATATGGGCCCCATACCTCTTGTAACAAGAACGGTCACATGTTGGAAGCAGTGGTGGCGGACGCCTCCTACAAGGCCCGCATATCCGCCTTCTACTTGCCGGACTGGTATGCTTCTGCAAAGATCAGGAACAGCCTTGCCGACGCAGACTGCTCCTGATCTTTGATCTGTAGATCCATATTCAGTTCTGGAACTGACCTACTTCATCCAGCTCCCGTAGTTCTCAATATAGGTGTCCCGGTATCCGCTCCACCACTCGTTGATCTCAGTCTCAACGGCACTGCCGCCTTCAGCCATGTAACGCTCTGCAAAGGCGTCCACGTCGTCCACAGAGGCTGCTCCGGTAATTACGGTCAGTTCAAAGTCGTTGAGCAGAGTGTTCAGCGCGGAGGAATTTTCCGCATAGGTGGGCAGCAGGGGTGAAATTGCGAGAGGGTCTACCCTGGCGATCTCAGGCTGGTCAATGGTGACTTTCTTCATTGCCGCATAGCCGAACTCATCCTTCTTAACGCGGACTTCGCGCCAGTATATACCATAGTTGGCGTCATCCGCGCCGCATATAAAGACGTGTGCGTCATTTAGCTCATCTGTGAAGGTCGGAAGTATTGGCTTATAGGAATTTTCACCGGCAGTCTCGTAGTGCACACCTTCTTCGCCGATAACAGAGGCTTTGAAGGTCTCGGTATCGCACTTGAGGTTCATGTACCTCATGGCATCCTCTTTATGCTTTGAATTAGCCGGTATAACAGCCAGCTTGTTCAAACCCGTGGTAGTTGCGGCCCCCAAAACTCCGTCCTTGTTCTTCAGCGGGCCAAACGCATCCAGGGTCGCATCAGGTACATTGGCAAGAAGCGCATCCTTTGTGCTGGTATAGTTCATGGCAAATATAAATGCCACAGCTGCACGCCCGGCAGTAAATTTCTCTGTCACGGTATCGTTAAGGTTAGTGGGATATTCTGTGTCTATCAGCCCGTCCTTATACAGATCCTGCATATACTGCAGATATTCCTTGTAACGGGGATCCTTGACCAGCGGGACCAGTTTACCGTCGATATCGTTCCAGTTAAAGTAGATATCAAAGGCACTGCGTATCATAGCAAGGTCGCCGCCGGGCGCCAATAGCATGGGGATATTCATACTGCCGTTTCCGCCAGGGTCCTGATCCTTTACCGCCTGAAGGAAGTCGCGCAGGCCCTCTTTAGTATCCGGGAACTCCATATTCATCTTTTTCAGCCAGTCGGTGCGCACCATAAAGGGCTGCCAGATATTGCCCTCAGGTATTACGGAGGGATCCTTGTTTGCAATAATATACCGCTTGCCGTCGACCTCCGTCATAGACCAGCAGATCGGGTCTACCTTCTCCAGAAGATTTGAACCGTACTCCTCCAGAAGGTCGTCCAGCTGGGCGAGCGCTCCCTGCCGGGCAAAGTTCTCCATCTGTGCCCGCATTGCGTTACTGCTGCCAATAGTAATTATGTCATAATCACTGCCGCCGCTAAGCTTTAGATTCAGCACTTCCTCTGTGTTCTCACTGGGCAGCATATCATATAACACATCGTACCCGGTCAGCTCCTTCATCTTTTTCGATACGTAGTAATCATTGGGGTCGATATTTGCGCTGCCAATGAGCATTTTCAACTGGGGCAGCTCTTCCTCAGAGCCTGCTGTATCCTTTTGTTCTGCCTCAGAACTGCTCTGCTGTGAGCCTGATGAGGACTGCTGGGATGACTGCCCTTCCCCGCCGCATGCTGTCAGCAGCGAGACCAGCATGGCAAGGCACAGCAGCATCGCCAAAGATGATTTGAATAACTTGCCTTTCATGATCGTACCTCCTTAAAAATTTTGAGATATGTCCAGGCTTTCGCCCAACCTCCTAGCCCTTCACTGAACCCATTGTGATGCCCTTGACGAAATACTTCTGCACAAACGGGTACACCACCAGTATCGGCAGGGTAACGGCTACCACCGCCGCGGAACGAATCCCGTCAGGAGATTTGTTCATAACGTCGTCTATGGTAAAGTCCATCTGGCTTGCCATCTGTGAGGACTGCAGTATCATCTCCCTCAGATATAGCTGCAGTGGCTTCAGCGATGGATCGCTGATATATATCAGCGCATTAAAATAGTCGTTCCAGTACGAGACCATATAGAACAGCCCTATTGTGGCAAGCACCGGGGTGGATAGGGGCAGTATCACCTGCAGCAGGATACGGATATTGCCCGCGCCGTCTATCTTTGCTGCCTCCTCAAGACTCTCCGGCAATCCCTCATAGTAGTTTTTCACTATGAGCATATTGTAAACGCTCAGAAGCATTGGCATTATAAGCGCTCCCAGCGAGTCCAGCAGGCCGATACCCTTGACCAGCATATATGTTGGCACCATGCCGCCACTAAAGAGCATGGTTATCACAAAGAACACCAGGAGGCCCTTTATGAACGGCAGCTGCTTCTTTGACAGGGGGTATGCCGTGATCACCGTTATGAACAGCGAGCCTACAGACCCCAGAACTGTCACCAGCACCGATATCTTAAATGAGTTCAGGAACACCTTAGAGCCCATCACTGCCTTTAAAGTGCCAAGTTGGAACTCCTTTGGGTAAAAACTTATCTGCCCGGATATGACCATTGACTCAGAGCTGACCGCCTTTGACACCACGTTGAGAAAGGGCAGAAACGTAACAGCCACCATGAACAGCACGAACAGGTAGCATACCACTGACACCGCCCTGTCCTGCACTGAGACCTTCATCCGGCGCTTTGCAAACCTGTTTCTTTCCATAGCTCTCCCCCTCCTTACCATATGCTTCTGCCGGCGAGCCTGCGGCTCACCATATTTCCGGCCACTGTGAGCACAAGGCCAATCACCGAATTGAACATGCCCACCGCCGCTGAAAAGCTGTACTGCATTTTCCCAAGCCCTATGCGGTAGACATAAGTTTGGATGATGTCACCGGTCTCGTACACCGAAGCGTTATACATGGTGAGCACCTGGTCGAAGCCGCCGGACATTATGCTGCCGAGCTTCAGGATAAACATCAGGACGATCGTGGAGATAATGCCCGGCAGGGTCACATGCCATATCTGCTGAAGCTTACTTGCCCCATCCACAGTTGCCGCCTCATACAGCTCCTGCTCCACGCCGGCGATGGCGGCAATATACACGATAGCGCTCCAGCCCATCTCCTTCCAGGCATCCGTAAGAACCAGCACTGTACGGAACCATCTGTTGTCGCTCATGAAGAAGATGGGTTCGCCTCCGAAAGCAGTGATCATCTGGTTCACAAGCCCGCCCGACGGGGACAAAATATTGATAAAAAGTCCCGACACAATGATCCACGAGAGGAAATGGGGCAGATATATTACCGTCTGTGATACCTTCTTCAACGGCATACAGCGTATCTCATTGAGCATTATTGCAAGCATGATCGGCAGCGGGAACACGAAGATGATCTTATAGGTGTTTATCAGAAGGGTGTTCCGGAATATCTTATAAAAATCCGGCGAGGCGAATAGCTTCTGAAACTGTGCCAGCCCTACCCATTCGCTGCCGGTGAAACCCGCGAACACATTGAAGTCCTGGAAGGCCATCACCAGCCCGCCGATGGGGATATACTTAAATATGATAAGATACAGCACCCCCGGTACCAGCATCAGATAGAGGCTCAGGTTTTTGCGTACCACTGCCAACGGTGAGGAATGTCCGGTAGGTGTAATTCCTACAGCCTTTTTCATATCATTTGACTCCTTTCTCTGGGATGGGTATATGTTACCGCTTTTTTATGAAATTGTGAATGAAAATTCCTTTGCAATCCTGGGACGATATTCCTTTATTTTTTACGCTAAGTTCCAAAAAGGGAAATAAACCTTTGCCGTATCAGCGCCAAGTGCAATAATATCACGAAAACCAGGATAATCTTTCAGAATAGCATAAGAAAAGCCGCGCCGCATCGTCCCGATGCCCGGAGCCGCCATGCTGTGATCTTACCTGAAAGGTGTGGCCGCATATCCATTGAAGCCCGCCCATAGGACCTGGAGAGACCTGCTTCAGCGACTCTTCCGTACCGCCCAAAATCCTCCAAAGCTTGAGCAGCGGACTCTCTGTCTTGGCCCAGACTGCTACCTTGACAGTATCGGGCATAACCCCACGAATCAGCGTCCTGACCCAGGCTGGCTGTCAAGGAGCCCTGTGCGCCCACGTCCATCAGCAGGACACGCTTGCCCTGGCGGGCCAGGCCGCTGCCTATATTTACGGCGGTGACGGTCTTGCCGGCCCCGCCTTTTGAGTCGCAGGCCGCGATTGCTTTTTCATATTAGTATTCCTTTCAGTTATGGATCACAGACTGCTATGCGTTGTTTGTTTTTGTCCTTAATGTGACACGTTATTTCTGGACAATACCTTTCACGGCCTCCGTTTTGTGCCTTTTCTTGGTAAAAGAATAAGGACAAACCTGATTGCCCTTGATTTTTCGGGAAATCCTGATTTGTCCTTATTATGTCATAAGAGCGCGCCTTCGCCACATCCGCACTCCAAAATGGCGTAGATGTGAAAACCGTCAGCAGTATGCTAGGACACTACAACGCCGGTTTCACGCTGAGAACCTACACCCGCGCCACCCGACCGCATACCCTTTTCATACAGACAGCGAAGGGCGATCGAGAAGTCTCGACCCCGTTGCTTTGCGGGCAAACAGATAAGAATGTAACAGTTAAAGGCATACTGCCCATACATAGACGGCTCCCATTGATCAGCATATGCCACTTGGAACTGTTCAGGAGCCTGCTCCAGCCCCAGCCGAAAGCCGCCTACACCAGCTAATAGCTCAACGCCCGGATAGGCCTAATATCTTTTCCTCCTTACTAGACCCTTACTAGACCTCCAATAAACGTTTCCCCATTTTCGTGATGAGTGGTACGACAAGCGCATTGCCCATGATAAAATACCTCTGCCGTTCCGGCATTCCGGTATCAGTCCAATTATCCGGAAATCCATTGATCCTTTCACACTCCACCGGGGTAAGGATCCGTAATCGCCCTGTCGCTGGGTCTGAGATGATATGCGTACTGCGGTTGGTGCCGCCCTCACTGGTCAGCATAGTCCGGGCCGGACGATCCAGCGGATCGGGAAACGGTATGCCGCCCTCAGAAAAAATATATTCATGTCCCGTCTTTTTTTCTACTCGTGGGATCCTTTTTGGCCCCTTCATATATTCCCATTTTTTGAGCCTGGCGTCCGGGATAAAAAAATGGTCATCCACAACGCCATGCTCCACTATAGATGACAGTGGTTTGGGCTCGACACGCTCCGGAGTGAGCTCTTGGGTATAGACCGCCCCGTTCACCATGATACCTGCATTACAAAATCCGCATTTGAACCTCTCAGTCATGTCGAGCAAACCATCATAGTCCTTGATATCTGCCACTCTGTGCAGGCACTCGGCTTTCCTGACCACCGGAAATATTGGAGCGAAAAAGCCTGTTTTTTTGAGCCACCTCGAGGCATTCTTTTCCAAATCCAGTCGGTTCAGGCGGTTATGGGACCGGCTGTGTTCCCGCGCCGCAAAAATGAAAGTCCTTCGGCGGCGCTGAGCCTCGCCGTAATCTGCAGCATTGATGACCCTCCACTCGACAACATAGCCCTCATCCTGCAGGCAGCGAAGTATGATGCCGAAATCCCGTCCTCGCTGGTCGGCAGGAGATCTGAGGAGCCGATCCACGTTCTCCAATAGTACGAATTTTGGGTGCCGCAAACGAATTATGCTGTTAATAGACCACCATAGAACGCCTTTTTTCCCTTCTATCCCTCTTGCCCCAGTACTGGCCACAGAATAGTCCTGGCAAGGAAAGCCGCCGACTAAAAGATCGTGTTCCGGCACCTGGTCGATAACAGTAGCGATGTCTTCGTTAGAACAGATAGTCTTACTGCTGCTCTTTTGGAAATTTGCGACATAGCACTTGAATGCCCACTGCCCGATCTGCCCCGGCTCCCACTGGTTGGCCCAGATTGTATTAAAACGAGATGAAGCAGCTTCCAGACCGGCCCGAAACCCGCCAACTCCGGCAAAAAGTTCTACGACCCGTATTTTTTTACTATTTGACACTTTCCTCTCACCACAAATCATGCTATAATTAAATGCGATCCATATGTTCCTTATAAAGTATACCACATCTCGCACAAAAGATCAAGAAGTATTTTCAAAAAAGAGGGGGATCCAAATTAGAAGGCACCAAGTATGTGAAGCCGAAGGCTATCCTTAAAAGGGAAAAAGAAGTTATCGGTATTCCATTAAAGCTTATAGACAAAACAGGTCCTCTTAAGACTGGAAAAAGAGCCGTGGGTACTACTATCGAGGAGAATCGGTCTGGCTATACCCCTAATTCGGAGTCGGGACCGGATTTTCCTGAAGCCGGTGTGGAGCTGAAGGCGACGCCTTTTATCTTGGGGCTCCCACTAAGTTCCTTTTCGCGATCTTCCAGGAGGATGATCATGGCAATCCAGTCTTTGTCCGAGCCCTATTTGGGAATATTCCTGAAAGAGACCTTGACGAAGTCCAGCAGGTATGGAAAAGGACTGCAGAGACCCTCCGCATAGTCGTCCGGCTAAATAATACATATATTGCGGAGCAGAAAAAAGAAGGAGCGCTCTATGAGATTTGTTGCTCACGACCATCGTCATGCTCACAACTTATTTACTACAGACCCTCAATACATTTCTCTTTTTCGGGAAGTAGTTGATGTTTTGGAGGGCATAACTGATGATGATCTGATGAATGCATATGAAGCAAACACACGTGAAAACAAAAAGAGCCTTTCGGAAATGATCAATCATCTCATAAAAGAAGGGCTTGTCATGCGAGGCTGGAGACCTAAAAGCGCTATTTTCAGTGACCCAGCTTATATAAAATGCCAGGACAACAAACATTGGCGGTTGGACTTCGCAAAGGACCAGGTCTCCGTTGAAGTCGCGTTTAATCACGGTGAAGCGATCGCGTGGAATCTTATCAAACCGGTCCTTGCTTCTGAGCTCAATCATGTAGCAAAGGATATTCAAACATCCGCGGGCATTATCATATGCGCTACAGACAAATTGAAAAAAGCTGGTAACTTTGATGGTGCAGTTGGCTCCTATGAAAAGTTCTTGCGCTACTTGCTGCCCATGCAGAATATCCTCTCGACGCCGCTGCTGATCATAGGCTTACTTGAACCGCAGGCTTTCCATATAGATAAAGCAACAAGGTGTATCATTCGGCATACCACATAACAGCCTCTATGTTTAAATCGCCATGAAACATCCCAAATCATATAACTCTACGCCAGAGACTAGGCGGCGTATGTCCAGGGTCCATCTCAAGCGTGGGAAGGCCGAGACAGTTCTGGCCAAGGCCTTGTGGCATTCGGGTTACCGTTACTGTCTCAATTACAAAATGCTTCCCGGTTCCCCTGATATCGCTATCACGAAATATAGGATCGCCATTTTTGTCGATGGTGAGTTTTGGCATGGGTACGATTGGGAAAACCGAAAGCTCAAGCTCAAAGCCAACCGTGAGTATTGGATAGAGAAGATCGAAGAAAATATCGCGAGAGACAGGAGGAACGATATCCTGCTTGAACAGATCGGGTGGGTCCCGGTACACTTTTGGGAGAAAGAGGTCAAGAGTGAGTTGAATGACTGTATCCGTGTGATAGATCAGCTTATCGTCCAACAATGTGTTGAGGAGCATTTTCTGGCGCTGCCAGAAGATGAAGATCTTTCATATTAAAGGATCTTGCTTTATGCCGTTTATATACCTCTGAATACTTCAAAGTGACCTTGACCAAATTTTGACTTTTTCCCCATATAATGAAAAAGACTGGAGGTGTTCCCATGGCATACAGAATTTTGATCGTTGATGATGAACTTATCCTGACCGAATTGCTT
>CANPBX010000052.1 GCA_947572385.1 uncultured Clostridia bacterium | reverse complement strand
TCAAAATTTCCCATCTCCACACTTTACTCAAACGATTATGAATACAGCTTCTAAGGGCATGGGCATAGAGGACGTACTGGCTGCTTACCAGACGGCATACGACAGGTCACTCAAGATCAGCTCAGGAACGGCCCGCACATTGTCTCCAGGAAGCTGCTCTCCTCCCCATATAAGGAGGCGGGCTGCTTCTATTGGTGATATTATAACTTATTTTACCGAAAGGATAGATAGCATGAAAGGCTGTTTTGTATGTCAAGAGGGCGGCCGGCTCCCCTATGTGTTCCGCAACGGGAGGGACAGTATTTTAAAAAGCGAGCTGGAGATGCCTGGTGAGATCATCACTGAAAAAAATTATAAAGAGCACGCCGGGTTCCTCCAGGATGTTGAGGTGATAGTATGCACTTGGGATATGGTGCCCTTCACCAAGGAGGAGCTCCGCACCTATTTTCCCAGCCTGAAGCTGGTGCTGTACGGCGCTGGCTCGGTGCAGTATTTCGGCAGGCCCTTCCTGGAGCTGGGCGTAAAAATCATCAGCTGCTGGCAGGTGATGGCAAAGCCTGTTGCCCAGTTTACTCTTGCGGCAGTAGTGCTTGCAAACAAGGGCGCGCTGATGGCTATGCGCCGCTACCGCACTCAGGGTTACCAATGCAACGGACTCGTCCAGGAGGTATACCCCGGTACATACGGCACTAAGGTCGGGATCCTTGGCGCAGGTGCCATAGGCAGCATTGTTATCAGTGAGCTGAAGCGTCAGGGCATGGATGTAATGGTCTATGACCCATTCCTGTCAGAGGAGAGAAAAAACGCGCTGGGAATAGCGAAAACCTACCCTCTGGAAGATATCTTCGCCCAGTGCCATACCGTCAGCAACCACCTGGCAAACAATCAGCAGACCAGGGGTATGCTGGATCATAGTCTGTTCTCGCGAATGGACAGCACCGCTGCGTTTATCAATACCGGGCGCGGCGCGCAGGTGGTGGAGCAGGATCTGGTACGCGCCCTGAAAGAGGAGCCCTTGAGGGCCGCTATACTGGATGTGACCGACCCGGAACCCGTGTCCCCGGACAGCGAGCTGTTATCTATGGAGAACGTATTCCTGTTCCCACATATAGCCGGATATGCCAGAGACGAGGTCCTCATGTTCCCGGATTTCCTCATAGACCAGCTGCGCCGGTATAAGCAGGGGCTGCCCTTTGAAAGCGGCATTGTCACGCTGGATATGCTGAAGACTATGGCATAGGGAGGCAGATATAATGGCAGTAAAAACAAGGGATGAGCTAAAAAAGTATGCCATGGGCCTGTGTATGCCTTTGATGGAGCGCACAGCGAGAAGGAGGCTGGACCATGCAAAAACGCTGGTCAACGACAGTGCGGGCTATACCGTCACATTTTTAGAGGCATTCTGCCGCCCTCTCTGGGGCATCGGCCCGATTTTAGCAGAGGATGGCCCCTATTATCTGGATATAGAAGACAGTAAGCTCGAGGTCTGCCAGTGGATACGGCAGGTGCTGCTGGACGGCGTGACTGCCGGAAACGAATTTAGCTGGGACAGGCATAGGGGGTGTATAAGCCCATCGCTATACGCTAACCAAGTAAAGACTGAGCTGGCCGGGCTTATGCTGGGGATCTTCCTGGCCCGGGAAAAGCTATGGGAGCCGTTTTCGGAAGATGAGAGAAAGCGGATAGCCGGCTGGGTATACAATGTCAACCTACAGGCATACGCCCAGGTTTGGGACTGCAACCATATATGGTTTGTCATGCTAAACCTCATCATACTGAAAAGGCTCGGCTTTACTTATCCGGAGACGGATGATATAATTAGTTCCGGGCTGGACCGGCTGGACAGGATGTACGTCGGCAGCGGATTCTATCAGGATGGCAAGTTCGGGCGCTTCGACTACTATAACCCATGGGCCATGCAGACCTACCCTCTGCTCTGGACCATGCTGGCTGACGAAACATTTCCCGGATATAGTGAGCGCAAAAACCTCTACCGTACCCGGGCAGAGGAATTTCTGCCCTATTTTTCCCATTTCTTCGACGAGACCGGCTGCCATATACCCTTCGGCCGCTCCCTGGCCTACAGATTTGCGGCAAGCTGCATATTCCCTATGAGCATATACAGCGGGTGCCGCTTCTCCCCTGGGCTGGCGCGCTGCATCACACTGAAAAATATCTCTTATTTTCAGGAAAACGCTATGCTGGACCAGGGGGTCCTTCCCCCAGGCTTCCTGTATGAAGCCCCGCAGGTCGTTGAAAGCTATACCTCTGACGGCGGAGCATAATGGTGTGCCAAAGCTTTCCTTGCTTTGCTGCTCCCAAAGGAGCATCCCTTTTGGTCCGCGCCTGACGAAAAGCTTCCCGCAGAAATCTCTCCGTTCTTCGCTGACACAGGCTGTCCGCAAATACATATGCCTGTAGCCGGGGAGCCGGGCAGCGGGGCTGTGCTGTATAACAATACTGCCCACTACCTTCAGGACGATCTGAAAACCCAGTTCTTTCTGGATATGGCAGGATCCTATTCAAAATTTTCCTACCATTCCAGGGCGGGATTTGGCATTTCCACCAGAGACAGTGTCAGTTATGACGGCATGATAAGCCTTGCCACTCCGGACTGTTCTATGGAGTCCCACCGCTTTGGTTTCGAGGATCTGGGGGTGCGTGATGGCTTTTACTGCTCCCGCCATATCCCATTCGCAAACGACCCGTCCACTGAAATCAGCACATGGCTGCTGCCGTTACCACATGGAGCACATGTCCGGGCACACCTGGTAAAGCTCAGCCAGCCGTACCGGGTCAGAGAGGGCGGGTTTACTGTGCCCATGCCCGACGACTTTAAGGATGTCTCGACAGCTGAAGACAGCGTTTCAGTTTCCAGCGCCAGTTACCGCTCCATCCTGCGCTCCTATGATAATATAGCAAAAAAACTGGATGTCAAAGCCGTACACCCTGGTATGCACCTTTTGGAGCCCGCCGCTTTCTATCCCGGATATGAGACGGAGCCCCTGGAGCCGGGTATCTATCTCTTTGCCTGTGCGTGCTGCTTCAGGGATGCCAAGTCTGCCTTTAGGATGCCGGACGTCAGGATCTCACAGGACACCGTCTATGTAATGTCAGGTGACAAAACTTATTCTATAGATGTAAAGGAAGATATGCGATGAAATTATCTTTTTCGACCTTAGGCTGCCCGGAATGGACCCTTGACCAAGTTCTGTCCGGCGCAAAACGGTTTGGCATGGACGGGATCGAGATCCGCGGTATCGGCCCGGCCCTTGATAACCGCAAGATACCTGAGTTCCGGGAGCAAAGCCTGCCGGGGACCGCTGCCAAGCTTCAAGAGGCGGGCCTGGAAATACCGGTCATCGGTACGTCCTGTACGTTTCACTCGCCGGAGCTCTATCAGAGATCAATAGATGAGGGCGCCGCGGCAATTGACCTGTGCGGAAGGCTGGGCTCGCCCTATATCCGCGTGTTTGGCGACGCGCTGGGGAGCGATCCGGAGGAGTCCATTGCACAGGCTGTCCGGGGTATAGCTGAGCTGTGCCGGTATGCCCGCAGATCTGGCGTCGGTGTGCTGCTTGAGATACATGGCGAGTTCAATACCTGCGAGGTCCTGGACAAAGTGCTGGAAGGCTGTGCCCAATGGGAAAGCTTCGGCATCCTCTGGGATGTGGAGCACAGCGACAGGGCCTATGGGGACGGCTGGCAGGAATTCTACAGGCTGATAGCCCCATTCATCCGGCACGTACACATAAAGGACTGCCTGCGCAGTACCAGCAGCAGCCCGCTCAAGCTGACCCTGCCCGGCAAGGGGGATATCCCCCTAAAAGACATAACTGCCCGGCTGCTGGATGATGGATATAATGGGTACCTCTCCCTGGAGTGGGAAAAACGCTGGGTGCCGGAGCTGCCGGTTATCGAAGACGCTCTGGCGTGTTTTACGTCCATGTTTGGGAGCGGAGGCGATATCTATGGCTGAGCACAGGAAATTCCATTTCAGCACTCTGGAACAGCTCCGGGATGAGATCGCCCGGCTGGGAGCAGATATCAGTCTGTCTGATGACTTGACCGTCCTGGCCCGGCCTGTGGCGGCAGGAAGACTGTATGCCCCAAATGCCTTCGCCGTCCTGCCTATGGAGGGCTGTGACTGCCTTCAGGACGGCTCTCCGTCGGAGCTGACCCGCCGGCGGTATCTGAGGCTGTTTGGCGGCGGGGCAGGGCTTATATGGTGGGAGGCTTGCGCAGTCGTGCCAGAGGGCAGGGCCAACCCCAGACAGATGATGCTCACTGAGGGCAACCTGCGCTCCTTCACAGAGCTGGTCAGGGATGCAAAAAGAGAGGCCGCCCTACAGAATAGCCCAGGTCACCGGCCTGTCTCTATTTTGCAGCTCACACATTCCGGCCGGTACTCCCGCCCCAATTCCCACCGGCCGGAGCCCATCATCCCGCAAAATGACCCTATCCTGGACCCGCTGTCCGGAGTCACGGAAAATACCCCTTTAGCTGCCGACGAATACCTTGCGTCCCTGCCGGAAAAGTACGCAAGGTCAGCTGTGCTGGCACGGGAAGCTGGATTTGACGGAGTAGATATAAAATCCTGCCACCGGTATCTTTTCAGCGAGCTGCTGGCGTCCCACACCAGGGAGGGAATATATGGAGGCAGTTTTGAAAACAGAACAAGGCTGCTGCTGGACACCGTGAGGGCCGTTAGGGAAGCAGTTGGAGATGACTTTATGATAGCCTGCCGTTTTAATGTCTTTGATGCACATCCATATCCCTACGGCTTCGGCTCGGCAAAGGACGACCCATGGACCTTTGACCCCGGAGAGCCTATGAGGCTTGTCCAACTGCTTCGCAGGGAGAATGTCCAGCTATTGTCCAACTCCGCAGGAAATCCATATTATATCTATCCCCAGGTTACCAGGCCCTTTGACACCTCTAGCTTGGGTATCCCGGTCCCCCGGGAGGACCCCCTTGAGAGCGTAGCGCGTCTGTTCGCATTCACCGCCGCAGTACAGCAGGCTGCACCGGATATACCAGTGGTCGGCAACGGCTATTCCTGGCTGCGGCAGTTCCTGCCCTATGCCGGGGCTGCAAACCTGAAAAACGGCAAGTGCGGCTTTGTAGGTCTTGGGCGCAGCAGCTTCGCCTATCCTCAGGCTCCAAGGGACATACTTTCTGGCCGCGGGATGAAAGAAGGGAATTGCTGCGTCACCTGTTCAAAATGTACACAGATAATGCGGGACCATGGGAAAACAGGCTGCGTAGTGCGGGACAGCGAGGTCTATGCACCTCTGTACCGCTGCGCCAGGGAAAGTGCAGAAGAGCGTGAAAGGAGTGCAGAGCTATGAAGAAAACAGCTATCGTCACCGGCGGCAGCAGAGGTATCGGCTTCGCCTGTGCAAGACAACTTGGCAGGGACGGCTATTCCGTAGTGGTCATGGACCTGAACAGGGAGGAGGACTACCGGGAAAGCCTTATGCTTCTGGAGGAAGACAATACCGAGTATATGTATATTCAGGGAGATATCAGCAGGCGTGACGATAGGGAAAGAGCGGTTGCCGGATGCGTGGAGAAGTTTGGCGGTGTCCATGTGCTGGTGAACAACGCAGGCGTAGCGCCAAAGGTCAGGGCGGACCTTTTGGATATGTCCGAAGAGAGCTTCGACAGGGTGATAGGCATCAACACCAAGGGCAGCCTTTTTTTCACTCAGGCTGTGGCAAAACAGATGCTGCGCCAGGAGGTTTACGGTAAAAAGCGCGGGACCATTATCAATATTTCATCCTGCTCTGCAGAGGTTTCATCGGTCTCCCGGGGAGAATACTGCGTTTCCAAGGCGGGAGTCTCCATGCTCACCAAGCTTTTTGCCGACCGCCTGGCCCCGGAGGGCATTCTGGTCCATGAGGTACGCCCAGGCGTGATCGCCACCGACATGACCAGCTCCGTCCAGGAAAAGTACCAGAGGATGTTCGACAACGGCGTGTTCCCCATAGCGCGCTGGGGCAGGCCCGAGGATGTCGCCATGGCAGTTTCCGCATTCGCGGGAGACAACTTCCTATATACCACCGGCAATTATATCGATGTGGACGGTGGATTTCATATACAAAGACTTTGAAAGCTGCAGAGAGGTTGAAATCATGCCACAGGAAATGATACGGGCCGGAGAAAACAGTTTCCCGGTGTATAAATACCACACTATCATAGTTGGGTCTGGGGCTGCGGGATTCAACAGCGCGGACTCCCTGGGGAACGAGGGCGAGAGGGATATAGCAGTTGTTACAGAGGGCGTGGATTCAGGCACATCCAGGAATACCGGCTCTGACAAGCAGACGTATTATAAGCTGACGCTGGCAGGATCCCAGCCGGACAGCGTTGGCATGATGGCAAAGCCCCTGTTTGAAGGAATGTGCGTGGACGGCGACCACGCCCTATGCGAGGCTGCCCTGTCCGTTCCCGGATTCCTTAAGCTATGCGCCCTGGGGGTACCGTTTCCCCAAAACCGCTTCGGCGAGTATGTTGGATACAAGACCGACCACGACCCGGCCCAAAGAGCCACAAGCGTGGGGCCATACACCTCCAGAATGATGACAGAGGCACTGGAGCGGTCTGTGCGGGGAAAAGGCATATCCATACACGACGGAATACAGGCCGTACAGATCCTGCAGCGCAGAGGCCGTGTGATGGGTTTTATTGGCCTGGACCTGAAGACCATGGAGCTGGCTGTGTTCCAGTGCGCAAACCTGGTCTATGCCGTTGGCGGCCCGGCGGGGATATATGCCAGCCGGGTATATCCAGAGAGCCAGCTTGGGGCTTCCGGCATAGCCTTTGAAGCGGGAGCGCTTGGCAAGAATGTCACTGAGTGGCAGTACGGGCTGGCGTCTCTGTGTCCCAAATGGAATGTCTCAGGCACATACATGCAGGTTATCCCCCGCTTTTTCTCAACTGACGAAAACGGCGGCGATGAAAGGGAGTTCCTACGGGATTTTTTCCATCAGGAAGGTGAAATGCTCTCCAACATCTTCATGAAAGGGTATCAATGGCCTTTTGACGTGCGGAAAGTTAAAGGCGGGTCCTCCATTATCGATATACTGGTCTACCTTGAGCGCTCCAGAGGCCGCCGCGTCTACCTGGACTTCACCAAAAATCCCGGAGGCGGCAAGCTGGACCTCACCCTGCTGTCAGATGAGGCACGCACCTATCTCAGCCGGGCAGGCGCATGCTTCGGAACTCCCATCGACCGTTTGATGGTAATGAACCGCCCCGCCGCTGGATTCTATCTTGAACACGGTATCGACCTATCATTGGATCCACTGGAGATCGCCCTGTGTGCCCAGCACAATAACGGCGGGCTCTCTGTAGACGGTTGGTGGCAGACCAACATAAAAGGGCTGTTTGCAGTGGGCGAAGCCGCCGGTACACATGGGGTCTACCGTCCTGGAGGCAGTGCGCTAAATGCCGGACAGGTGGGCTCAGCCAGGGCTGCAAGGTATATCTCCAGACACAGGGGGCATATGGCCGCCCGCGATGAGTTCAATGAGTCTGCCAGGGACAGCCTTATGCGGCTCATGCAGATGAGTGCCCTTAGCGCAGAGGATACCCTCCACAGAGAGTGGGACTTTTTCACCAGGCAGATGGATATTTCGGGAGGCCCCTTCCGTAAGGTCGACGAGATAGACAGCCTTTGCGGACATATAAGGTCTGCGCTTGAGCACTACACAGAGCGCGTAAAGATAACAACGCGCCGCCAGCTGCCGCAATTTTTCCGGCTGAGGGACATACTTCTCTGCCAGCTGGTCTATCTGAGCGCTATGAAAGATTATGCCGGTCACTGCGGTGTCAGCAGAGGCAGCGCCCTTTATTACTCTGAGAAGGGCAAAAAGCCGTACGAAGCTCTGCCGGAGTCCATGCGCTTTACTCTGGGTGATTTCCCGAATGAAGTACAGGAGGTATCGCTTGATGGGCTGCAGTGTAAATTTACCTGGCGTTCACCCAGGCCTATCCCACAGGAAGACGACTTCTTTGAAAATGTCTGGAGAGGGTATCGAGAAAACATGAATGTCTACTGACTGTGCGTATGAAATACAAAAAGCCGTCTACAAGCTTTCTGCTTCTAGGCGGCTTCAACTCCTGTCTGCTGCAGGACGGGTCAATGATCGCCCTGGACAGCTATAACTGCCTTATGCACATCGACCAGCATACCGGGGAGATCCTCCGCACCATGTACGATGACTATGGCGGCGACAGGCGTTATAATAGCTTTTATATCACAGATGATGAACAAGTTACCGAGCTCTACGACCTGGAGACCTGGGAGCTGAAGGGCCGGGATGATGTCCTGAACAGCTTCATAAAAGGGCCCGAGGGCGCTTGCTCTGCCGATGGATCCTCCTATGACCCGGACGGCTTTCCAGGCAGTATCAGCGCCTCCATGCAGCATCTTTTCACCTGCCCGGGGAGGAGGCGGTATATGTGGCCACCAGGCGCGGACTATACAGGCATGGGGTTCTCAGGGCTGATGGCTCTTGGCATATTCGCCTGGATATTCAGCGGCAGGATGCTCCGGCCCATTGCCGAAAGCCGCAGGAGGCAGGTACCAGCTCATCCTGCGCGACACCGGGCCCGGCGGCGGGGCGGAGTTTCATCTGGTGATATGACTTTGCCGTGTACAGTTTACTGCTTATCCATCCGCACCTTCCTGCGTAACATTCCGGGCGGCATTCCGTAGCGCTCCTTAAACACCCTGTAAAAGGATTTCTCACTTTGAAACCCCGACTCCCTTGAGACCGCAGCGACAGGCATATCGGTGCTCTTCAGCAGCTTCTCGGCCCTCTTGAGCCGCATATTGACTAAATAGCTGTGAAAGGATACTCCCGTCTCCTTTTTAAACTGATGGGAGAGGTATGTCCTGTTAAAGCGCAGAGTATCCGCACAGCTGTCCAGGCTGATATCCTCCAGATAGTGCGCCGACAGGTACGCCAGGGCTTCGCGCAGCATCCCTGTCTCATGGTTCGCCGTCCTATGATGTTTTGGAATATTTCTATGGGCATAAAGTGATATGTCTAAAAGAGCCGCCAGGCATATCTCCCTCCAGCCCGGCTGCTTTCCCACGTACTCCCGCCATATTTTGCTGACATATCCCCATATGCTTTTCACATCCTCAGCGCCCCAGCTATCGCTGAAGCCCTCTATCCTGCTGAAAATCCCGGACAGCTCCAAGTCACTCACCCTCTCGTCATGCAAAAACGCTGTGGAAAAGTGTACTGCCAGCCTCTCCGACTCACTGTCCCCGGGGAGTATGGAGTGGCTCTCTCCGGAGCCTATGATCAGTATCTTTCCGGGGCCAAGGGTCACGTCGCTGTTTCTTATTCCAACGACCGTCTCACCCTTCAGACCCAGCAGTATCTCCACCGCCTCATGCCAATGGTACAGGAAAGCTGCCGAGCCGTTCATTACCTTTAAGACAAGGGGGAATGTTTCTTCAATGTCTCTCCGCTCATAATTTGATGGTGAGTATCCCGAAGAGGTCTTAGGCATATAAATCACCCCATTTTAGATAGAAAGGAGCCTGACGGCTTGCGCCGTCAGGCTTCAATATGTTTTTAGAAAACTATTTGGGAGGACATAGGCCCATATGGTATTTTTGATGTGAAAGCTGTTTGTCCACATGATATATGAGGGCACGAGCCCGCCGTTGAAAAGCATTGTAAAAAGCACGTAAAAGTTTAAAAACCTCTTACCCGGCAGCTCCTTCAGCGAAAGCGGGTATGCAAGCATGGTCACCAGCACAATGCTTGCCGAGGTCCCGATCAGGGTGACAAGGATGGTAATGCCGTATGCCCTAAAAATCGTTATATAGTTCTGCAGGATATAGCGGTAGGCGTACAAACTGAATTTCTCCGGGAAGAAGGAGTATCCGTTTGCGATAAGTATGTTCTCATCTGTAATAGACGACATAAACAGCAGCACCAGCGGCAGTATCATTACCAGCGCCACCAGGAGCAGTATGACATTTATAACGATCTGATAGGCCCTGCGGCCATTGGACATGATCACGGAAATTCCCCCTTTAGTTTAGAATATTGCGTTCTCGGAGCTTATGCGGCGCACAACCAGGTTTGAGACCATGACCAGCACAAAGCCCACTACAGATTGGATGATACCGGCTGCGGCGCTGCGGCCTATCCCTCCTGCCGCCATCAGCGCTCTATAGACGTAAGTGTCTATAGTATTGGTCACGTTGTAGATCGCGCCGGAATTTTGTGGCACCTGGTAAAACAGTCCAAAGTCGTAGTAGAATATTTTCCCTATATGCAGGATAAGGAGGGTGACTATAGAGGGTACCAGGCAGGGCAGGGTTATCCTGGTGATCTGCTGCCACTTGCTAGCCCCGTCCAGCTCTGCGGCCTCGTAAAAGGCCTTATCGATCCCGGCTATGCCGGCAATATAAATCAGCGTCCCGTACCCCACCCCCTTCCAGCAGTTGGTAACTATCAGGATCGCGGGCCACGGCTTTTCGTCAAGGTACCACTGGACAGGCTCCTTCCCGAAAAGCGGCAGCAGAGAGTTATTCAGCATACCGTTTTCGTGGCTTAAAAGGGCAAATACAATGTAGCTCACCACGACAATGGAGATTAGATATGGGAGCAGTATTGAGCTTTGGTAAAGCTTTTGCAGGCCTTTATTTTTAACGTCAGTTATGAAGATCGCCAGCATTACGCCTATCACCATATTCGTGATAATAAACGCGACGTTATACAGCAGGGTATTCCGGATAATGACAGCGGCGTCGCTGGTAGAAAAGAGGTATTCAAAATTCTCGGCCCCATTCCATGGGCTTTTGAATATACCGTCATTCACGTTGTACTTTTTGAAGGCAACAACTATTCCCGCCATGGGTATATAGTTGTTGATAAAAAGATAGACGACCCCCGGCAGCATCATCAGATAAAGAGGCAGAAACTGCACCCATTTTCGTACTTGACCCACTCTCTTCAAAGTGTTTCCCTCCAGTCACAGATTTGATTTCTTGATGGATATTGCATAGCCTTGCGGCTAAATTTTCAAATATTTTAGCATATTTTCCCGAGCAATGATACCTCAAACCGTCAGGAAAACATCTCAAAATGTTGGCTTTTTGGTCTGTTTGCTTATTTTCGTCACTTCCCGCCGGCCTGTTAATGAGAAAAACAAACTTTTTGAGAGTTTTATATGACGTTTTGATGTTTAAATTACAGCCGTGCTTTGTTAAGATGAATAAAAACATTTTATTTGAAAGGAATGGGTGTATGAACAGAACGCAGAATACCGCACAAGACATGGGCAGGCTCTGGAACCGCGATTTTATATTGGCAATGCTGGTCTCCTTTATTGTCGCGATGGCAAACGGGATGTTTAACCCTGTGCTCCCGGTTTTCGCGGAGGGCTTCGGGATCGGCACCGACCTTATCGGCGCTATTGTAGCCGTTGCAACTTTTTTCTCCATGATAGCGCGCGCAGTCGTGGGGTGGCTCTCTGACAGCAGGAGCAAGAAAATGCTCATAGGGGTCTCCCTTATCTGTATGATAGCAGCCTATGCCATGTATCTGCCGGCAAACGGCCCGTGGCTTATCACCGGGGCGCGCATACTTCAGGGCGTGGGGCACGGCGCTCTCACTACGGTCCTGAGCACTCTGGCTATAGAGTACCTGCCGCCAAAGCGCATGGGCGAGGGCATAGGGATGTACAGCCTGGCGGGCTCCCTGGCCCAATGTATTGCCCCTGTGCTGGGGACACAATTTGCAAAGCATTCACAGTACCGCCCGGCGTTTATTCTGGCCCTGGCTGCGATCATCGGCGCCTTTGCCGCTTTGCAGCTTGTTAAGGACGCCCCAAGGCCCACAGCGCCGACCGAAAAATCACCTGTCACGGAATCGCGGGGGCAAAACCCTGTGATAAGATTCATCAATATGTTTATATATAAGGACGCTTTGCTTGGGGCCATGCTGCTTTTATTTATGGGCATATTACACAGCGCCATCTCAAACTATCTTGCAATCTATGGCTTTAAGCAGGATCTAACACAGATAGGCCTCTTTTTTACGGTGAACTCTGTTGTGCTGATTCTCTTCCGGCCTGTACTCGGCAGGCTTGCGGACAAGACGAACCCCAGCCTGCTTATAGTGCCGGGCCTAGTATTTATGGGGCTGGTCTTTCTTATGCTAGGCAACCTGACGTCCGTGTGGCAGATATTTGCAGGCGGGACCCTCTACGGCGCAGGCTTCGGCGCCGTCATGTCCATGAGCCAGATGATATCCGTAAAATCTGCCCCGCCTGAAAAAAGAGGTGTTGCCAACGGCACCTACTACGTTTTCGGGGACATCGGCCTATCTCTGGGGGCTTATATTTCCGGGCTGCTCGCCAAGGAGATCGGTTACGGTGGAATGTTCCTTGTTATGGCGGGGGTAACTGCCTTTGCCATTGCCTTTTATCTCATATTCTCAAAAAAACGCCAGCCAACATAATGAGAGTTTTACACCACCCTATGGGGTTGTTTTTTAATTTCTGCGATGATATAATTTTTAATATAAGGCCCGCAATATGCAAAAGGAGGATTTGACAAAATGATCAAAGTAGGATTGATTCTGTACTCCGTCCGGGAGGAAATGGCCAAGGATCCTATAGCCACCGTTGAAAAGGTAGGAGCGCTGGGCTACAAAAATATCGAGGTCTGCAACCACAATGCCATCAGGGACTCCGGCTGCGGCTTCAACGTCCCCGCCGAGACGCTTAGATCCACCTTCGACAAGTTCGGCTCAAAGGTCGTGAGCGCCCACATTTTCCCCATGGAAAAGGCCAACCTGCCGGAGGTCATCGCCTATAACGAAACCCTAGGCAACCACAATATCGTGTGTCCAAATGGACGGTTCACAACATACGATGACCTGATGTACCAGTGCGAACGCTTTAATAAAACCGGCAGGATCTGCAAGGAGGCCGGTATGACCTATCTGTACCATAATCATTATCACGAGTTCTATACGATCAACGGCAGGACCATAATGGACCTGATGATGGAGAACACCGACCCCGACTACCTCTCCCTGGAGCTGGACACCTTCTGGGTAATGCGGGCCGGCCTCGACCCGGTGGAGCAGCTCAAGCACTTCGGGAAGCGGGTAAAGCTCCTCCATCAGAAGGACTTTGCCTGGGACAGCATGGAACCCATCAATATGCGCGGGCTCACCCCTGAGGAGTGCATTCTGCCGACTGAGGGGGCAGGTACTGACGGCGACAGTGTCTACGCTAAGACCGGCAGGCATACTGACGCTGACGAGGCCGCAAAAAAGGCCTGGCGCATCCGTAGCACCGCCTTTACGGAGATCGGCATGGGCATTATGAATATTCAGGATATCATCAACGCCGCCAATACATATACCGGCGCCGAGTACATCATCCTTGAGCAGGACGCCACCAGGCTGGAGAACCAGCTTGTAAGCGTTGAAAAGAGCATGGAAGCCTTCCGAAAGTACAAAGGAATAAGCTGGGACAACTGACAGCGCGCAAAAAATACACCCCC
>CANPBX010000051.1 GCA_947572385.1 uncultured Clostridia bacterium | reverse complement strand
CAAACAGAGACTCATAGCGGCCCAGCATGCCGTAGATTCCGCCGCTGGGGGTAGTCATGATCTGCTTCCAGTCGGCGCTCTGAATCTCGTTATAGGTCTTCATGCAGTTGGGGGCGTAGGTATCCAGCATATCCTTCAGGTCTACCAGCTGGTCCTCGTTCTGCAGAATCTGGCTGTCGGACAGCAGGGCCCAGAATACGTTGGGCATATTGCCGCCGGCCAGAAGCAGGGGGACCTGCTCGCCGGCGGTGCCGGCTGCCAGCTCGATGAACTCAAGGGTCAGGCCGGTCTCTTCGGTGATGTTCTTGAAGGAGGCCTTCTCGTTGTAGCTCTTGGTGGTGTCGAGCATGTGGCGCTCCTTGGCAATGGAGATAGTCACAGGAGTTGTGACTATGGGCAGCTCAGTACCAGGGTTGGTGTCGTTCACGACCTCGCCGCTGGGCTCGCCTGCCTCAGAGGAGCTGTCTTCAGCCGTGGAGCTGGTCTCAGAGGACTCCTCGGTCTTGCTGCTGCTCGGCGCGGAACTGTTTCCGCTGTCGTTGCCGCAGGCTGCCATGATCCCGACTATCATAGCCAGGCACAGCAGCATTGCTAAAATTCTCTTCATGGTTTTCCTCCTTGGGAAGTTTTCGTCTTTTATGACGCGTTTATATGATAACCCTCTTGGGGATTATCCCTTGATGGAGCCTATCATGACGCCCTGTACAAAGTATTTCTGAAGGAAGGGGTACACGCAGATGATAGGCACGGTGGAGATAACGATGGCGCTGTACTTGATAACGCTGGACATCAGGGCCAGCCTCTGTGCCGCCATGGGGTCCGTGCCGGAGTCGGCAGGGTTCATATTGGCGACCAGCAGTATCTCCCTGAGGATGTTCTGCAGGGGCAGCTTGTCAGCGTCCTGTATAAAGATCATGGGGTAGAAGTAGCTGTTCCAGTAGCCCACGGCAATATACAGCGCTATGACCGCAACTATGGCCTTTGACAGCGGGAATACCATTTGGAACATGTACCTCACGTTCCCGCAGCCGTCTATAGACGCCGCCTCCCAAAGGTCCTTGGGCAGCGTAGAGGCGCAGAAGGAGCGCACCAGGATTATGTTGTACACCGAGATGCAGGTTATGATTATCATCAGGAACCTGGTGTTGCTCAGATGCAGGTTGTTTATCAGGATGTAGAAGGGGATCATGCCGCCCTGGAAGTACATGGTGAATACGAAGGCCTTCATGATGAAGCCCGCGCCGGGCAGGTCGTCACGGCTGAGGGCATAGCCCGCCAGCATGGTGCAGAAGGTGCCTATAAGGGTCCCGCCAGCGGTGTAGAGGATGGTGTTGCCGTAGCCGGTCCATATCTTCGGGTCGGTAAGCGTCCTCTCGTAGCCCAGGGTGGTGAAGCCCTTGGGGTAGAACAGCAGCGTGCCGTCGTTCACATACTGGGCGTCCGAGAAGGACGCCATCAGCACAAACCACAGAGGGTAGATAATGGTCACCAGGAACAGGCAGAGTATAACAAAGGTGACGATATAGAAAACCTTGTCGAACACGGGCTCTTTGATAGCGTTGGGATTGTTTGCCATTTATATTCCCTCCTTCCCCATTACCAAAGGCCGGAGCCGAACAGCTTGTTTGCAAGCTTGTTTGCAGCTACCAGGATGACGAAATTTATCACGTTGTTCATAAGGCCTATGGCCGTGGAGAAGCTGAACTGGTTGTTGGTAAGGCCTATCTTGTACACGTATGTGGAGATGATCTCCGATACGTCCGCAATAAGGTCGTTCTGCATAAGGTAGACCTTCTCATAGCCAACGTTCATTATGTTGCCGCAGCTCATTATCAGCAGGATTATCATGGTGGGCATGATCGTGGGGATGTCTATATGCCATATGCGCTGAAGGATGTTCGCCCCGTCTATCACCGCCGACTCGTGCAGCTCCGGGCTCACGCCCGAGAGGGCCGCGATATAGATTATGGAGCTGTAGCCCATGCTCTGCCATATGCCCGACCACACGTACATGTGCGGGAACAGGCTCGACATGCCCATGAAGTAAACTGGCTCGCCACCGAAGGACTTGATTATGGTGTTTATAAAGCCGCTGGAGGGGGAGAAGAACAGGTTCATCATAGCCACCAGTACCACGGTGGAGATGAAGTAGGGCATATAGGTGACGGTCTGGGCGAACTTCTTAAAGCGAAGGTTCTTCACGTAGTTCAGGATGATCGCCAGGCATATGGGAAGCGGGAAGCCGGCAACCAGGCTGTATACGGAGATCGTTAGGGTGTTTTTCACTATCTCCCAGCAGCGCGGCGTGGAGAAGAACTGGTTGAACCACTTGAAGCCCACCCAGGCGCTGCCCCAGATACCTTCACCGCCCCGGTAGTTCTTGAAAGCTATCTGCAGGCCGTACAGGGGGGTGTACATGAACAGGACTATAAAGACTATAGCCGGTATCAGGAATATGTAGAGCTGGTAGTTCTGTCGCATCAGCTTCAGCGTCGCCTTGCGCCGTTTCTGCTTATCCGTAAGCTCCAGCGCGGCGGCGCCGCCGGTCTTTTCTTTGGCAGCCATTGGCGGTACCTCCTTGGGAAAGTGTGAACAAAGTGTAACTTAATGGTAGTATCATAACATACTTCCCCAGGTTTGGCAAGTAAAAATTTCAAAAAACTACAAAAATGTAACTGTTTATTTGTGCGGATTGACAGCGCCGTTTCAAACGACCGACAGTATCCTCTGCAACCATTTGGAGATCCGTGACAAAAACATATATTTTAGTTAGTGCAAGTAGACAATGCATATAGTAAATAAATTATATAACATATATACTTTATTTGATCTATGTAAAGTATATACTTAAAAAGCCTTTATTCAAGGCCGCCGTCCCAAAAGGAAAGCTGCGGCGGCCCCATAGTCCTATCTATCTCCGCCCGCAGCGTGAGCCGCTCGTCTAAACTTTTCGCATTGATTATGAACTCCAGCCCCATGACCTTCCTCCCCTGCTTGAGCTCCGTATACTCAACGTCCCTGTCGCTGTACAGGTTCACCTCGTTCACCGCCGTCTTCAGCACCCTGCGCTTAAAATCCCGGTATTCGCCGTACTCCCCCGCGTCCAGCAGCTCCTTGAGCTGGCTCACCGAGAACCGGCAGCATACCCTCTCCATGTCATGGTAGTGTACGGACCTTACCAGCTCATACAGCCGTATGGAATACTTGCTCCGGAAGCGCAGGGTGTACACCAGCTCATAATCCGTGAAGTTCTCCCTCAGCTGCAGCAGGTACGGCTTCATATCCTTGTCGAGCCGTATCTCCACCGTGCCCTTGCCCTCGTCGATATAGGGCTTCTCTATCCACCTCAGCAGAGTTTCCTTCCCGTTGTCCAGCCTCACCCAAAGGCTCTTGTCCGCGATCTCCTTTATGGCGGCCTTCATCTCAGCATAGTCCTTGCCCCCGAGCCTGCTTATGCCGCATACCCGGCTGAATTCCGCTATGGAAAATTTATAGACCTTGAAATCCTCGTCCCAGGGGTTTATCTGCGAGATAAGGAACAGGACTATCTTCTGCTGCTGGGCGGACAGGGAAAATCTGCTCTTCTGGATGAGCTCGTTGGCCTTCGTTACCTTCCGCTCCCGAGGGTCGGTTATGTGCAGCTCAGACATAGGCGGTGCCTCCTTTCAGGTCATCTTAAAAGCCTATCACAAAAAGAAGCAAATAGCAAGGAACTGGCTTCAATTTTGCGGGGTTTTTGTCACGAAATAGCATTTTTCGCGGGGTTTTTGTCACATAAGCAGGGATTCAAAATATGCCTGATGGGGGAAATGTCACATTTGTGCGGGGGAAATGTCACCGTTGTGCGGGGGAAATGTCACATTTGTGCGGGGGAAATGTCACCTTCGGCATACTACTTATTATAAGAAAATAAAGAAAATAAGAAAGTTAAAGAAAGATAAAAAAAGCAGTGATATTTTCTTTGTGTTGAAAACTCTGTTGAAAACATTTTTCCCAGGCCGAAATACGTTTTTACAAAAAAATCAAATCAATGCTGACAATAGTTTAAAGCACTCTCAGATACCCGTAGTTAAGCCTGTAAGCTTTTATATTGCATGTTATCAACGTAAAAAGTATACCCTGTCCATCAAGACATAAAAACGCTCACAGGAGTATCAGAAGCCAAAATACGGCTATCCCCATAAATGGCACTCAGAAGCTCTATAAGGCGCTCCAACTATTTAACGGTACTTTTCCTGTCCAAGCATATAAAAACGCCCCAGAGGCCATTCTGAGGCGTTTTAAGGGCATTCCTGGCTTCAACTATCTCCCCAGCTTCCTAAAATCCTCCAGCAGCTGGGCATTTTCCCGGATATATTTCTCCATCAGCTCATCAATCATCTGGCTGGTACTCTTGCACTGCACATAGGCCAGCTGCTGTATATCCCTGTAAAGGCTCGGCTTTAGAGCCAGGCAGTACCGCTTTTTCAGCTCCTTGCCGGCAGGACGCCCTGACGGAACCGGTTTTCTGGCGGGCTCGTCTATAAACCCCGCCACAGCCGAACGTCTCTTTGCCTCCCGCTCCTCCAGCTTGTTCACCTTGCCAGTCTTAGCCATTCCCGTTTACCCCCTCTATCAGCTTTTCGGCTATAGCCATGTACTCCTGCGCTATGACACCTCCCGGCTCCTGCTCCACAACGGAAAGCCCATCGTAAATCCCCTTTTTAGCTGAGGCCCGGCGGCGTATGACTCCCAGCACCCGGTATTCCTTTTGCAGCAGCGCCAGTATGTCCCTGTCGTCGGAGACCCTGGTGTCAAAAAGGGTTGCTATGACCCCCAGCACCTCGAGCTTAGGGTTTATCAGCTCCCGGACCTCGCTGACGCTGTCCTCAAGCAGGGTGAGCCCGCGGTATGCCAGATAGTCCGTTTTTACGGGGATGATAACGCCGTCGGCACAGGAGAGGGCGTTGATCGTGAGTATGGACAGCTGCGGAGGGCAGTCGACGAGTATGAAGTCATAGTCCCTGCGGACCGGCCCCAGGGCCCGGTCCAGCACCCTCTCCCGGCCGGTCATGGACATCAGCTCCATCTCCGCAGCCGCCAGGTCTATCACCGAAGGCGCAGCGTCCAGGCCGTCACGGACATGCACGATGCACTCCCTGATGGGCAGGGCGTCCCGCTTCATAACGTCGGCCATGGTCTTAACCATCTCCAGGGGCTCCAGGCCCATGCTTATGGTGAGGCTGGCCTGGCTGTCCAGGTCCACCGCCAGCACCCTCTTGCCGAGCCCGGCCAGGGCCGCGCCCAGGTTGTGGGCGGAAGTCGTTTTGGCCACTCCCCCCTTTTGGTTTGCTATGGCTATCGTCCGCATTTTTCTCCTCCTTTTATTATATACCTTATATAAAATAAATAAAGTATATAATTTATGAAAGTTATATGATATATGCCCATTATAGCGCGCCGCCGGGACATGTCAAGGGGAAAATGAACACAGGAGAATTTTTTACGGCAGCTTGTTCCCTGCCGCGAGGTACAAAGAGTACCAGTCCTCCCTTGAGAGCTCGATTTCGCAGGCTGTGCAGATATCTGCAAGCCTCTCGGGACTGGTGGTACCGCATATCACCTGCATGCCCGCCGGGTGGCGCAGTATCCAGGCTGCAGCCATGGCCTGGGGGCTGACTCCATATTTTCCGCCCAGCTCCCTGAGCTTCTCGTTGAGCTCGGGGAATTTCTCGTTATCCAGGAAGACCCCCTCAAAAAAGCCGTATTGGAAGGGGGACCAGGCCTGTATGAGCACATTTTTCAGGCGGCAGTAGTCTAAAATTTCGCCGTCCCGGTCGGGGGCGTGGGGGAACTCGGTGTTTGCCGAGAGGGCGTGGTCTATGAGCCCGGTACACATGAGGCCGAACTGCAGCTGGTTTACAAGGAGCTTTTGCTTTACCCCTGACTGCAGCAGCTCCAGCTGGCGGGAGTTAAAATTGCTCACGCCGAACCGAAGGACCTTGCCGGAACTCTCCAGCTCAGTGAAGGCCTCGCAAACCTCCCCGGGCTCCATCAGGGCGTCCGGCCGGTGGAGCAGCAGCAGGTCCAGCCGGTCGGTGCCGAGCCTTGACAGTATGCCGTCCACGCTCTCTATGATGTGGGATTTCGAGAAGTCATACATACCGGGCCTTATGCCGCATTTGCTCTGGATAATGACTTTTTCTCTGAGCCCTGGCCGGGCGGCAAGGAGCCGCCCGAAGGCCCGCTCGCTCTCACCGCCGCCGTAGATGTCGGCGTGGTCGAAGAAGGTGGCGCCGCTGTCTATGGCGGTGTCGACGAGTGCTGAGAGCCTGTCCGGGCTAAGGCCGGCGATGCGCATGCAGCCTACGGCGACGGCAGGGACCTTTATGTCTGATAGGTTTCTGTACAGCATGGGGTAGTGCCTCCTTTGGGTTTCTTATAGTGCATATATAGCATGGTTTATTGGGAAATGCAAGCTGCACTCAAAGAGATGGACCGCCGAAGAAGCTCTTAGGGCGTCGTATTTGCGCATGAAGGAGTCCGGGTATGTACGGCAGGTATGAATATAATATTTGACTACGGCCGCCAGGCGGTACGTCGCCGTCAAAACAGCGTAGTCAAAAGTCAGGAATTTTCGCTACGGCAGGTATCTCTCAGCTTAATGAAACAGTGACCAGCGCACAGAAGTATTGCAACCCTGGAGTGAAAATAAGGGGCATACTGTTCACCCGGTTCAATCCCAGGGAAAATATCAGCCAACAGATAAGAGAACTGGCAGAGCAGTTGAGCGAATACATATCGGCGCCGATCTACCAGACCTACATCCGATCTGGCATAGTGGTAGAGGAGGCCCAGGCTAACAAAGCAGATATATTCGATTATGCAGGCAAGTCCACCGTGGCCCAGGACTATCAGGCGTTTATTGAAGAATTTTTGAAAGGAGTAGATGGGTGATGGCAGGGAAAGCAAAGTTTGACCAGGAGGCAGCATTCAAGGCCATTGTTGGAGTGGATCGTCAGCCAACGCCAGAGATGGGATCAGCCGAACGGTCTTTGACATCGGGGATAAAGAATAAAAATCGTGTGCAGAGGTCTTATTTTATAGACCGCGACTTGGATAAAGCGCTGCGGAGAATGAGCTTGGAAGAAGAGAAAAAGCTAACGGAGGCAGTGAATGAGATTTTAAGAACTGGACTAAAAAAATATCTATGAGAGTTGATGTACCATAGTCACACAGTAAGCGATTTAAGAATACTATTTACCTTGTTATTGAGAGAAAAAATGCGCTTTCATAACGACGCCTCAATTTTTTAGGCGTCGTTATGAAAGGCGCTTTTGTGTGCTTACTGGAAGAAGATTGTGTGTAAAAAGTGTAGGAATCTATTCCGGCAGTTACATCTAGGCGTTGACCCCAAAATCCCAATAGGGGCCACCTTCATCCCAAAATGGTATTTTACCGAGGGTTCGTGCTAATCCATTTAAGAAGTCGGTAATAGTACCAAGACAGACGAATTCGTCTGTTGAGCAACAATCTCCAGCGAATAGATAATAGTCCGTATCAGCTTTTCGTTGGTCAATCACAATATTTCTCTCTAAAAAAAATCCTATATGTAATATGGAGTCTTTAAAATTATTACTATATAATGGGTCAGTATTGTATTTAAGCACTTGAGCAATATCGTATATGATAAAATCCCCAGAGTGAAAAAGAACGAAGCCATCAGTAATTGTCAGAAGTTGTATATAGTCATTTGGGAGATGGTAAATAGTAGTGAAAACTTGATACGAATTTGGATTACACTCTTTTATGCTATCTATGCCCCAAAAAGGGTTAATGGTAAAAAATTCGAGGAGCTGTTTGATATCCATAATAAATTAGTAGTTATTCCACCATCCATTAAATTTGTAATGTATGTCTTTAGGGATGGGTATCAAGTTACTGTATATATTTGTACCACCAAATTTACGTGGCCTTATATGATGGACTTGATATTGTTCCCAATCCCATGGGGCTTTACCATTATTATATGTTTCATTGAAGTATTTTATATACCTATCTCTATCAGGCTTTTCCCAAGATACACGTTCTGCTACAGGCGTTACTGCAAAATTTGAATAATAAGGCTTAACGCAAAGTTGATTTGAGAGAGAGCAAGTATAGCTAGGATATTTGGAAGCCTTTTTGTTAAATAGGAGATTGTATGACTGCCATTGAATATTATCGTGCCCAAAATATCTGCCATAGAGCTCAACCATAAAATATTTAGTGGTTTTTATAGAGTCATTTATAATAGTTGGGTTTAGTATACCACCTACTGAACTTATATTAGAAACTCGTTTGTGTACATTTTGTGGTTTTTCATCTCTACAGGTGCCGTAGTAAAGAACACAAGTCAAATTGGTATCTTGTAATGGCTCAGCTGCCCACAATTTTATTTTTAAATTGCCGAGCCCATCACCAACAAGTTCGACATTGATATAATTTAGAGCAATTTTTGAATTTGAGGAAAGATCAATAGATGAATTATCCAGAGGAATTTGAAAAACTAAACTTTCTTCGCCATTACTGTATGTAACAGTAGCGGCATTTTTCTCTCCATAGAGTGAGAGATCGCTACTATCTGGAGTATATACTTCAACAGATTCGACTGAATTATTATCGTTGGATAGGGTTCTGTAATAATTAAATAAAGAAGAATCTTGAGCAGTATAAGTTGCCTCTTGAGAAATTGCGATTGAGTGGGGAGAAAACACGGACATCAAAAGAACAATGGAAAGAAATAATGAAAACAATCTTTTTTTGAGCATATGTTAGAACTCCTTAGATTTTTATTTATTTTACCACAACTAACATAATGTGTCAACAAAAAAAGTTTACGGTTTACCCGTTTATGTAATGAATGGGCAAACCGTTATTTAAGTAATAATATGCTATACTGTACCTGTACCAAAAGTTCGTCTGGGCGAGGGTAAACAGAAATTAGGCCCAGAGCGTTCCGGCCTGCGGGCCGGGGGTTGCAGATTTCATAACCTTAGAAGTCATGCAGAAGGCTTGATACACCTTTGTTATGCGCTGACTTGCCGTAGTAGCCTTTGCGAATTGGAAATGCGCATAATGGACCCCGTATGAGTAATCCTTGTGAAAATGCGGGTAAGTAAACGTATCTGTAGGCTGAAAATGAACTCTGAATGTCCCGGTATACTGTACAATTGCCGGAGAGCCGCCCACCTCTCGTTACTGGGCCCGCACACATAAGCGCTACAGGGGCATTTGGGGGCTGTTGTGGGCCGACAAAACCGGAAACGCAGGAATGCAAAGCGACTGAAACAGCGCAAGACGACATCACAATAAAATTTATGTGCAAAGCGCTTGCATTGCACATAAATTTTGGGTATAATAATATTGAAACCAATTAAGGAGGGATCTGGCATGGCAAGCAAAGGAAATATGACGCTTCGCATTGAGCCGGAATTGAAGTCACAGGCCGCAGCCCTTTTCCAGGCTCTTGGAATGGACCTGAGCACCGCCACCGGGATCTTCTACCGGCAGGCGCTTCGCTGTCATGGCCTGCCGTTTGAGATCAAGCTGGATGAGCCGAATAAGGTTACCTATGAGGCTTTGGAAAGTGCTGAGAAGGATGAGGATATGTATGGGCCATTTGACAGTGTAGAGAGCTTGATGGAGGCGCTGAATGCTTAGACCCGAGTTCTCAGGACAGTTCAAAAGGGACTATAAAGCTGCAATAAAGCGAGGCTGTTCCCAGGAAAAGCTGGAGACCGTGATATCGCTGCTATGCAGAGAGGTCCCGCTGCCAGAAGCATACCGGGATCACGCGCTTATAAACTCGCGGAACTATAAGAACGTAAGGGAGTGCCATATCGAGCCTGATTGGCTGATGGTCTACAGGATAGAGAAGGATAGGCTTGTCCTTCAGCTTCTGAGAACGGGGACGCACAGCGACCTTTTTTAGCGGGTTCGTGGAGCGCCAGTCTTACATTGTAGGACGGATGCTCTGCTTGCCCCAAATGGGGAAGTATTTGTCAGGTAAAGAGGAAACCAAATGAGAGCGCCAGTTGGCGTTCTCATTTTTTTGCGTATAGTATATGCGTATAGAAAGATATATTTATTTTCTCCCTCTCTAAGGATCAAAGCACTTTTTGAACCCCCTCTTCCTGGCCTCCCTAGTGACCGTCGACCGGCTTATCCCGGTCATTTCGGCGACCTGGGTATATGAGTGAGTTTTCAAAAGCTCCACAGCGTGGTCCAGCTGGGCCCGGGTGAACTTAGGCTTTCGCCCCTCCTTGTATGTCGGGTCGGTAGCGCGGCGGTAGGCCCGGCCGGACTGGGTGCGGCTGATTATCAAATCGCGTTCGAACTCAGCGAAGCTGAGCATTATATGGAGTATGAGCCTGCCCATTTCAGTGTCTTCGATAGTGCCAAGGTTCAGCACCTTCACCCTGATGCCGGCCCTGACCCAGTTCACGACCCGCTCATAGGCTTCTGTTTCAGTGCGGGCAAAGCGGTCCAGGCGGGTGACTATGATTGTATCGCCGGGGGCAGCTTCGGCGCACATGAGGTCAAACTGCGGGCGGGCAAGTGACACGCCGGTAAAAACGTCCTCGTAGAGCTTCTCGCAGCCCTCGCTTATAAGAGCCGCGCGCTGGTCCTGAAGGGATGTGCCGGAGGCTTGGCGCGGTGTGCTCACGCGGATATATCCAAGGGTCATTGCCGATACCTCCCAATTTTATATTTTTGAAAAATTTGGTCTTTCACTGACACCACTCCTTTTCTCGGCTTTTCCATTTTCAAATATTTTTGGGTGCTTTTTGAACGGTTATGGACGGCTTTTGAGCATTTTTAGGGCGATCTAGGGGAGTTTTTGGCCTGATCTGGCGTATATATCTTATATAAATTATATAAGATATATATATTATTGAACTTATAGATATTATATAGCCGGCAATCAAAAAGCAGCGCTTTTACACGCTGCTTTTCAGGTCTTTTTATTACCTTCTGACTATCACTGTATCAAACCCCTGGAGCTCTCCCACAGGCTTTCCGGTGAGTATGTCCGTCTCACCCTTGAAGCTCTCGGGAGCACTTTTTGGCGTGCCGGTCAGGTTGATAATGAACCAGTACTCGCGGCCCTCAATGGTCCGCAGGTCCACCTCAAGCTCCGTCTCGTCCGGAATAAGGGGCTTCACATCCGCGCCGGCGGTCAGGGCGTCAAGTATCTTGGCGATCCCGTCGTGGTCCGGCTGGGTGCCCACATAGTACACAGTGCCTTTGCCGAAGCTGTTTTTTGTCACCGCAGGGGTGCCAGCATAGAAGTCGCCGCCGTAGGCTGCAATGGTCTCGGCGCCCTCAGTACGTATGATGTCGCAGAGGAGTTTGCACTGGGACTCGGTACCGTCAGGGAACCGCAGGGTATTGCTCTGCTCCGGGGCCAGGGCGTCTATCTCCTCTGCCCAGATCCCGCACAGCCTGCGCAGGGGCCCGGGGTAGCCGCCCAGGTGTACATTGTCGCTCTGGTCCACTATGCCGCTCATCATTCCGGTAATAAGTGTCCCTCCGGCCTCTACAAAGGCCTCTAAAGCCTCTGCAACACCTTCCTTGACCATATACAGCACCGGGGCGCATATGGCCTTATAGCGGCTGAGATCGCCGTCTACGGGTATCATATCCACAGGGATGTGGTGCTCATAGAAATACTGGTAGTACTGATGTATCTGATCCACGTACTTCAGGTCCACGTTGGGGCCGCTGGTGTACTCAAGGGCCCAGTAGTTGTCCCAGTCGAAGATCATGCCAACTTCGGCTGTATTTTTTGCCCCCAGGGTCTCAGCGCCAAGCTTTTTCAGCTCCTCGCCAAGCTGGGCGCACTCCTTGAATACCCTGGTGTCCCCGCTGCCTGAGTGGGCTATGACCGCGCCGTGGAACTTCTCACAGGCGCCCTTTGAGCGGCGCAGCTGGAAGAACTGGATAGTGTCGGCGCCATGGGCAATAGTCTGGTATGACTGGGCGCGCATCTGGCCAGGCTTTTTCAGGGAGTTATAGGGCTGCCAGTTCTGCTGGCTGGGGGTCTGCTCCATGAGCATGAACGGCGCGTCTTTAAGGCCGCGCATAAGGTCGTGCCGCATGGCGGTGAAGCTCCAGGGGGTGTTGTAGGCCGGGTAGTTGTCCCAGCTTACAATGTCCATCTCCTTGGCCCATTTGAAGTAGTCCAGGCCCTTATAGGTGCCCATCAGGTTGGTGGTGATAGGAGTCTCCTTGTCGTACTTCCTTATGGCGTCACGCTCCAGCTTATAGTTTTCCAGGAGGGAGTCGGAGAGGAACCTGTCATAGTCGATGGATATGCCCGCAAAGGCGGTCTTGCGGGTGAAGCCGAAGCCCATGCCGTCGGAGAGGTTGTTGGGGGCCACTATCTCATCCCAGTCGTAGAAGGTATGGCCCCAGAACTCCGTATTCCAGGCGGCATTCACAGCCTCGAGGGTGCCGTATTTCTCCCTGAGCCAAATGCGGAAAGCCTTCTCGCAGTTCTCGCAGTAGCAGCCGGTATTATACTCGTTATTTATGTGCCAGCAGACTACACGGGGGTTTGAGCCGTACCGCTTGGCCAGCTCCCCAGCAAGCCTGGCGGCGTACTTCTGCCAGACCAGGCTGTTGGGACAATGGTTATGCCTCTGGCCAAACTTATGCCTGCGGCCCTCAAAGTCCACCCTTGTAACCTCAGGGTATTTCTTAGCCATCCATGCGGGCATGGCCCCTGTAGCTGTAGCCAGCACGATGTCTATGCCGTTCTCGCTGAGCATGGCGATTATATCGTCCAGCTCGGAGAAATCGTAGGTGTTTTCGTCAGGCTGGAGCTTTGCCCAGGAGAACACGTTGACAGTGGCGGAGTTTATGCCCGCCTTTTTGAACAGGTCCATATCCTCGGCCCAGATTTCCCTGGGCCACTGGTTGGGGTTGTAGTCGCCGCCGTATAAAATGCGGCTGAACGGAGTTTTCATGGTGATTTCACCTTTCTGTGATTTTTTCTGATTTAGCTGAAAAGGTCGCTATGCGTGCCTGTCCTGATAAGATACGGGTACAGGTCTGTGCCGTCCAGCTCGTAAATAAGCAAGCCAGTCAGGTTGAGTATGGCGCTCTCTCGGTAGGCCTGACGCTATATTGCCACATCTGATAGCAGCGCCTTCATCATCGCGTCCACGTCTGGATTTGTTTGCGGGTTGCTTCGCGCCGCACAGACCTTGGGGCGCTGCCCCAAACCCTGCAAGGGGAACGGGTTCCCCTTGACCCCTTTCTCGCTTTGCGCGGTTTACATACAAGGCCCCCGCCACCCATCAGGGCAGCGGGGGCCGTTTTTGCTTAGGTTACAGGGGGTAGATTACAGGTTGCCGTCCATGAAGTCCTGGTACCACTGCAGGTAATCGTTGTAGCGCAGGTCCTCAAGGCGCTTGCAGTAAGCGTCCCAGGAAGCGTCGTCAAGGCCTTCCATAACGGCCTGGGCGCGGAACTTCTTGACCTCGGTGAACAGGTCGGTCTCGATGAAGCTGCGCTCGTCGTTGGCCTCTTGGGTCACGTAGAGCTGGGGCAGCTGGTTCTCCTTCTTAACGAAGTCGGCGTTGACCTGCTTGACCATCTCGTCGCGCAGAGCGGCTGCAGGGGAGATTTCGCCATCGTTTACAGGGGTCTCGGCCTTGGTCATCAGAGGCGGGTCATTGACGGCGCCGTAGGTATACTTCATGTGCTCGAAGGTGAACTCGGGAGTGGTGTTCTCAGGTACCTTGAAGTAGTAGACGCCGGGCTGGTCCTCGTACTCGTCCCAGAGCTCGCCCTTTTCGCCCATGGCGACGGTCATCTTGCTCTCAACGTCCCTAGCCAGGTAGTCCCACAGGCGCAGAGCGGCCTCGGGATGGTCACAGGTCTTGGTGATGACCCACTTGTTCTTCTGGATGGTGGAGCGGTCCACTTCGCCGTTGGCCACGGGCACGGTGTCCTCGTGGGCCTTCATGGTGGGAAGCACGACCCAGTCCTTCTCCTGCTCGGAGGAGAGGTACTCCAGGGCGGTCCAGCTGTAGTAGGTGCCGACCTGGTTGTTCTTGATCTTGTTGGAGAACACCTCGGTGTTCTGGGAGAAGCCCTCCTGATCGATCAGGCCCTCTTTGTACAGGTCATGGTAGTACTCCAGGAACTCGCGGTACTCGGGAGTGTTGACAGCAGGGCCGACCTTGCCGTCGATGATGGTGTACATGGTATTGGAGTTGTTGCCGGTGGCGCCGCCATGGCCCATGCCGAACTGGCCCATGTCATTGGTAAGGGAGGCGCACCACATGTCCTCGGAGAAGCAGTAGGGAATCTCGTCGGCCTGGCCGTTGCCGTTGGGGTCGCCCTCCTTGAAGGCCTTCAGAACGTCCTTATACTCGTCAAGATTGGTGGGGATGTCCTTGCCCACAGCGTCCAGCCACTTCTTGTTGATAATCTGGATGCCGTCGCCGGTGTTCTCAAACAGAGACTCATAGCGGCCCAGCATGCCGTAGATTCCGCCGCTGGGGGTAGT
>CANPBX010000050.1 GCA_947572385.1 uncultured Clostridia bacterium | reverse complement strand
AAGAATATTTTCCCTTGAGGGTCACGTTGTCGAAGCGGAGCTTATTTGAACGCATCATAAAGTATTCGCTCTCCGCAAAGCTGTCCTTCATCTCGATGCCATTGACAGACCAGCCAAATTCCGGCGAGACAATATGGCAGTCCCGCATCTTGATGTCTGAGCATTCCCTAAGGGCCTTAATACCATGGAGCTTGCTTTCGTTTATCTCCACATGATTGGAGTACCAGAGCGCTGCACGGCAGAGCTCCGTCATCTCACAGTTGTCAATAGACGCCCCTTCGTCATGCCAGAACGGATACCGCAGGTTGAAAAAGCAGTCTTCCACCCTAACATCACGGCACTCTTTAAAAGCGCTCTCGCCATCGGCGGGTCCGTCAAACCTGCAGTGCTTTACCGTAACCTCTGCGCTCCCATAAAGTGCGCGCTCCTCATCGAATGTTTTGTTCTCAATTACTGTCATATTACTATACTCCTTTATGCCAAAAGCAGGTAGCTTTTCTAATGTCTACCATTATACTCCACTTTTTTGAAAAATGCAAATACCTTTGGCGCATAGGTTAATATGCCTATAGAGTATAGCTCACTCTTTTGGATTTTCACTAGAATTCTTCTGCTCATGCATAGAGCGTATCAGCTCCTTCTGCTGTCTGCGGCGTTCCCTAGCCTTACGGCGCTTTTTAGCCGTTGCCAGCAGGATTATAATGACTATTAAGCCCAGCAGCAGGAGAGTTGGCAGATGGGTCACAATAAACAGCCCCAGCTCCTGGAAGAGTCTGCCGATATCTTTAGCATTGTCCTTCATGCCCCGGATAGCCCTGCTGCCCCAGCTCTCCGGCTCCGGCTCAGTGAGCTCACCCACTTCATGTACAGACAGATGTACAGTGCTGTAGTTTATCTGATTATCAAAAACCCGCAGCGTCGACTCATAGTTTTGCAGCTGATACCGCACGGTCGTAAGCCTGTCCTCAATGCTCATAATATCAGTCAGGTTATCAGCTTCCTCCAAGAGCTCCATAAGGCGCTCCTGCTCCACCAGCAAGGCGTCTCTATAGCTCTCCGCGTCCACATAGCTGAGAGTAACATCCTCCTCCTGTACTGAGCGCTGGAGGACATTGCAGGTCTCGCCTATCTCCTGTAAAAAGCCGTTCAGCTTGTCCGCAGGGATGCGCAGGGTCAAATCGCTGCTATGCTCATGCTGGCTATAGGCATACATATTCGATGACTCAATATACCCTCCCGCCCCGGCTACATGGGACTCCAGCCAGGACATGAAGGAATCATATTCCCTGGTCTCGGCCTGCATGTCAACTGTGGTTATCAGCTTCCTGTCCTGAGGACGCACCACCTCTATGCCGCCAGACTCAGCTGCCTCATCAAAACCCTCCTCAGACATCTCCATATCGGCTGAAGTATTCTCACTGGAAGATGTGGAGTTGCTGGCTGAGTAACTCTTATTGCCTCCGCCGCAGGCCCCAAGACTCAGCAAAATTACTATTGCAAGACTGAGGGCTAAGACTATTTTTCCTGTGCGCTTCATATCCTGACCTCCTGTTCCAATATAGTTTACTATATTATATCAAGAGATATTGTATATTTCAACGGATATATCGCAACTGTAACCCGGGGTTACAGGATTGTAAGCCTCAGAATTTCACCTTGCTTTTCCTGTTGGCCCCAAGTACCCCGCCGATGGCTCCGCTGAGCAGCACCTCGGCAATTTTTCCCGCGCTGGCAGGGCCTAATTCCACCTGAAAAACCAGCACAGATACTGCTCCCGCACATATGAGAAATACCGCTCCCGCCCCCAGGCCTAGCAGCAGGCCCTTCTCACGCACAGATATCGTAGACACAAATCCTCCCAAAAACACCGCGGCGCAGGCGGCGATCGTAGTGATAATAGTAACCGAGCCTCTAGGCAATGACCCAGAACGGCACACAAAAAAGGCTATAGCCGACAGGAGCACAAGGCTGGCTCCGGTTGTGACAACAGTGGAAAGTATCAAAGCTTTTACCCATTTCATAACAAAAAGACCTCTCAGCTCTTAAGTATGTGTAATACATATATGGGCCGCGAAGTCTTTTTATTCTCGAATATCGCTAAAAATCAGGCGTCGTCCTCATGCACGGTGTCAACACTGCCGATAGCCCAGCGCTTGACACGAAGCTTGGATTTGTCACTGCCTGTCTCGATAATGACCGACTCGGACTCGTCCTTTACAGCAACGATACGCCCGCAAATACCGCCGATAGTGGTAATCTCGTCACCCACCTGGGCGTTCTTGCGCATCTCTGCTTCCTTTTTCTTCTTCTTGTTCTGAGGACGGAAGAAAATAAAGTACAGCGCCACGAAGAAAAGGCCGTAGACCAAAAGCATTACAATAAGGCTCATGCCACCGCCGCCCTGGGCTGCTGAGGCGTCCAGTAAATTAAGGTTGTACATGGTTTGTGAACACATCCCTTCCAATGATTACTACTGATTATATCAGGAATCCTGCAAACTTGCAAGCATTTATTTTTTATGGCTATATCCTTCGGCTGAGCGCCTCGATGTTCTCCGTATAAAACGCCTCAAAGCGGTCCTCGTCCAAAGCGCCGCGTATCATTTTTAGCAGGTTATTGTAGAAATACAGGTTGTGCATAACCGTTAGGCGCATGGCAAGCATCTCTCCGGCTTTGAATAAGTGGTGGATATAAGCCCTGGTAAATCTTTGGCAGACCGGACAGCCACACTGCTCATCCAGCGGGGACTCGTCCAGGGTATACTTGGCGTTAAGCATATTCCGGCAGCCCTCCATGGTAAATGCGTGTCCATGCCGGGCATTCCTGGTTGGCATAACACAGTCAAACAAATCCACGCCCCGGCGCACGCCCTCAAGAATGTTTGCCGGTGTGCCAACGCCCATCAGATAACGTATCTTATTCTTTGGCATATGGGGCTCTATCTCCTCGATGACCGCGTACATCTCCTCGGCAGGTTCTCCCACTGCAAGGCCTCCTATGCCGTAGCCATCCAGGTCCATACCGGCTATCTGTTTCATATGCTCCACCCGCAGGTCGCGGTAGGTGCAGCCCTGGTTTATGCCAAAGAGCAGTTGCTTTGGATTAAGCGTGCCCTCTTGGGCATTTAGCCTTAACATTTCAGCTTTACATCTTTCCAGCCATCTGGCCGTCCTGGCACAGGACAGCTTTGCATAGCTATACTCTGCCGGATTTTCCACACACTCGTCAAAAGCCATGGCAATGGTTGAGCCAAGATTGGACTGTATGCGCATACTTTCCTCTGGTCCCATAAATATCTTGTGCCCATCGATATGGGAGGCAAATGTAACTCCCTCCTCCCTAATATTGCGAAGCTTGGCAAGGGAAAATACCTGGAAACCCCCGCTGTCTGTAAGCACCGGACCCTCCCAGCCGGTAAACTTCCTTATGCCGCCAAGCTTCTTTACAGTTTCGTCTCCTGGGCGCAGGTGCAGGTGATAGGTATTGCAGAGCTGCACCTGGCAGTCCAGTTCCTTTAAATCATAGGCCGAGACAGCGCCTTTTATGGCCCCTGCCGTTGCAACATTCATAAATCCTGGGGTCTGCACCGTGCCATGCACAGTGACAAATTCCCCTCGGCGGGCAGCGCCCTCTGTTTTTATCAGTCGGTACATTGAAACCTCCATCTGTTTTTTCTCTGGCTATTATACACGTTATTCCAGCTTATTTCAACTGTTTATTGAAATAAGCATATATGTCTGATAAAATAAGCTAAGGCATAATTAAGCTTTATGGCCTATAATACAGGATGAGGTGATAGCTATGAGGCTACTTTACGCAGAGGACGAGCCTGCCATGTCCGAGGCCGTGGTTGATATCCTGACCTACCATAAGTACATCGTTGAACCGGTATACGACGGACAGTCTGCCCTGGACTATGCCCTGAGCGGGCAGTATGACGGCATAATTCTCGATATTATGATGCCCATTCTCGGCGGGCTCGAGGTGCTTCAAAAGCTTAGAAGCGCCGGGTGCCAGACGCCGGTGCTTCTTCTCACGGCCAAGTCTGAGATAGAGGACCAGATCCAGGGCCTAGACCTTGGCGCAGACGACTACCTTCCCAAACCTTTCCCCATGGAGCTGCTTTTAGCCCGGGCACGCGCCCTTCTCCGGCGCAGGGCCGAGTATACACCAAACCTGCTAAGCTGCGGCAACATTATATTGGACCAGAAGAGCTGCGAGCTTTCCTGCAATGAGCAGTCATTTGTTCTGTCCAAGCTTGAGTATCAGTTAATGGAGCTTTTGATGTTGAACAGGGGCATATACCTATCCACAGAGGACATATTGTGCAGGGTATGGGGCTATGATACCAATGCAGAGCTGGGCGTTGTGTGGGTATATATTTCATACCTGCGCAAGCGGCTTTCGGCTCTTAGCGCAAATGTCGCCATAACCGCCAAGCGCGGCGTGGGTTATACCTTGGAGGTGCCGGAATGATAAAGTCCCTCCAAAGAAGATTTGTTGTAGCTGCCATGATTGCCATAACAGGTCTGATACTCCTGCTGCTCGGGGCAATAAACGCTGCAAACCTGGTACTGATAAGCCAGCGCATAGACCGCACCCTGAATCTGCTCTGTGATACCGCCGGTGATGCCGGCAGCCTGCCGCCTATGCCTAAGCCCGAGCCAGACAGCAGTCCATTCCCCTTCAGCGTGCATCATGACCGCAAGGTCGATCACAACGCCTTCATATCCTCAAACTTCTTTGTGGTACGCTTTGGGGCAGATAGGGAGCCTATATTCGTGGATGTAAGCCGCCTCTATACTATCAGTGAGAATGAAGCCTTAGAGCTTGCCAGCGAAGTGTTGGACCGCGGCGGTGGCCGGGGTGAATACGGACGGTTTCGCTACCTTATTAAAGACGTGCAAATGCGCGATACCGTGACGGTATTTCTTGATACGTCAGGAGAAAGCGGCTCATTCTGGCGTGTGCTCTTGCTTTCAGCCGGCATTGGCCTAGCGGGATGGGGGCTGATGCTGGCGTTTGTGGTGCTGCTGTCAAAAAGGGCCATTCGGCCAATAGCTGAAAACATTCAGCGTCAGAAACAGTTTGTAACAAACGCGGGCCATGAGATCAAAACTCCTCTGGCTATCATCCAGTCCAACACTGAGGCCATGGAGCTATATAACGGCGAAAACAAATGGAGCCGAAACATCAAGGAGCAAACTGCCAGACTGAGTGGTCTGGTAAAAGATCTGCTATTGCTGGCCCGAATGGACGAAGGCACAGTACAGGCAGAGCCCAGCGATTTCTCCATCAGTGAGCTGTTTGAGGACTCGCTTGATGGATTTTCCCAGCCTATAGATGATAAAAGTGTCAGGCTTAACAGCAATATTCCTGGAGGTATTACCATTCATGCTGACCGAAAGCAGACGTGCCAGCTTATTTCGATCCTGCTTGACAACGCCATAAAATATACAAATGATGGAGGCGAGATCACCGCAGCCCTGGAGGAAAAAGCCGAGGGACCTGTGACTATTCGCCTGCAAAATACCTGCACTGCGCTGCCGGACGTGCCGCCTGACAAACTCTTTGACCGCTTTTACCGCGCCGACACTGCACGCACACAGAAAAGCGGCGGGTATGGCATTGGACTGGCTATGGCACGCTCTTTGGCAGAGGCGAATCGTGCAGCTATTTCAGCAAAGTATATCATGCCGAATGCGGTCTGTTTTACAGTAAAGTTTAGGCTTTAGCCGAGGTATTCACACATTTTTCACAGAAGCGTCCCGGAATGTTCACGGGGCGCTTCTCTTTTTCTAAATCTGCTCTAAGGTTCGGCTGTTATCATTTTAATGGAAGTAAACACGAAAGAGGTGAGACAAAATGAATTTTCGTCATGAATGGAAGCATGAAATACCCCTTGGTGATGTGCAGTATCTAAGGTCGAGGCTGTCAGCTGTAATGTGCATAGATCAATATGCAAAGAATGGGAGCTATACCGTGAACAGCCTGTATTTCGACACTCCCGACAACAGGGCTTTAAGAGAAAAAATCAACGGCGTTGGCCATAGGGAGAAGTTTCGGCTCAGGTATTATAACAATGACACATCGGCAGTCCTGCTGGAGAAAAAACTAAAAACAGGCGGTCTATGCGCAAAGCTCCAGGCTGAATTAGCATTGGAAGACACTTTGGCGCTGGTACATGGAAAGTACAAGATCTTCGAGAGGAATTGCCCGCCACTTTTGCTTGAGCTGTACCAAAAGATGGCTGTGCAGGGGCTGAGGCCCAGGACTATTGTACAGTACACTCGCGAGCCGTTTGTTTACGCTCCAGGTAACGTGCGGGTGACCCTCGACCATCACATACGAACTGGAACTATCTCCTGCGAGTTCCTCGACCATGGCTGTTGTACGATACCTATACCTAACGATCCAGCAGTGCTGGAGGTAAAATGGGATAGCTTCCTTCCCTCTATCATTAGGGACATAGTGCAAAATCCCGGCACACGTACCGCGGCTTTTTCAAAGTATGCCGCCTGCCGGATATATGGTTAAAATACTAATTTCAAAAAAAGGAGCAGATCTATGTCGTTTCAGGATATATTCAAGTCAAGCTTTCTGGAGAAGGTCTCCAGCGTAAGTATTCTCGATATGGCTTTGGCCCTGGTACTTGCCTTTGGTATCGGTATGCTTATATTTCTAGTCTACAAAAAAACTTTTGCAGGGGTAATGTACTCCTCCAGCTTTGGCATATCCCTTGTTGCAATGACCATGATAACAACACTGGTAATACTAGCGGTCACTTCCAACGTGGTATTGTCCTTGGGTATGGTTGGCGCGCTGTCCATTGTGCGCTTTAGGGCAGCTATAAAGGAGCCGCTGGACATAGCGTTCCTGTTCTGGGCCATAGGGGCCGGTATTGTTTTAGCCGCCGGACTAATACCTCTGGCGGTGTTCGGAAGCGTTGTCATCAGTGCGGTGCTGCTGGTGTTTGCCAATGCCAAACCACATATGAATCCTTTCATTCTTGTCCTGCACTGCCGGGATCACGAAAGTGAGATACAGGCTATGAACTTTATACAGGACCAGGTCAAGCGCTGTGTGGTAAAGAGCAAGACCGCGCAGCAAGGGACAATAGAGCTTAATCTTGAGCTCCGTATGAAAAACGAAAACACTGAACTTGTCAATATTCTCTCCGAGATGAACGGTATCGACCATGCAGTGCTGGTGAGCTATAACGGGGATTATATGGGCTGAGAAAGGAGAAGCCGTATGTTGACGCATAAAAATATTGACAGGATATGCTGTATCATCCTGTCCTTGACTCTGATCCTGACAGTCCTCTTTGTAGGCGCAAAAGGTATGAGCTCAGAAGGTGCCCCTCAACCTATGGGCTACGAGAACCGGCTTTTTGATACCGGCACAGTCCATACTCTTGATATTGTTATGGACGACTGGGAAAGCTTTATTAGCACCTGTACCAACGAGGAATACTCTCCCTGCTCTATAGCTATCGACGGCGAGTCCTTCAGGAACGTGGGCATACGCGCCAAGGGGAATACATCTCTTACTCAGGTCGAGAGCTATGGCAATGACCGCTACAGCTTTAAAATAGAGTTTGACCACTACGAAAACAGCCAGAGCTACTACGGACTTGATAAACTTAGCCTTAACAATATCATTCAGGATAACACATACATGAAGGACTATTTGTCCTATCAAATGATGGGCGAGTTCGGAGCGGTCTCCCCGCTTTGCAGCTATATATATATTCGTGTTAACGGCGAAGACTGGGGATTATATTTAGCTGTTGAGGGTGTGGAGGAATCTTTTTTGCAGCGCAACTACGGCACTGACTATGGGAAGCTATATAAGCCTGAAAGCCAGAGCTTTGGCGGCAGAGATATTCAAGGAAATAAAGGAGGCTTTAAACAGCATCCTGAAAACACTGAATTTGACATACCCGACATGCCTGAAGGAGGCATAGAAATTGGTTCCGCTCCTGACAAGGAAGATTTAAAAGTTCCCGGAAACTTTGATAGCCTCGATGGCTTTGGCGGTTCAGCAAGTAACGATGTGTCGCTTATCTATACAGATGATGACTACTCCAGTTACAGCAACATTTTCGATAACGCAAAAACAGATATCACCAATCAGGATAAAGACCGGCTCATTTCCTCACTGGAAAGCCTAAATATATGCCGGGATATCGACAGCACCATTGATGTTGAAAACGTGATACGCTACTTTGTTGTGCATAATTTTGTATGCAATTTTGACAGCTATACCGGATCAATAATACACAACTACTATCTCTATGAAGCTGACGGTAAGCTCTCTATGATACCCTGGGACTACAATCTGGCATTCGGCGGCTTTATGGGCGCCCAAGACGCAACTGCGCTGATAAACTATCCCATTGACACGCCTGTCTCCGGCGGGACAGTTGACAGCAGGCCTATGCTGGCCTGGATATTTTCAAATGATGAATATACACGGCTGTATCACCAGTATTTTGCGGAGTTTATCTCAAACTATTTCGACAGCGGCGCGTTCTCCAGCGAGCTCGAGCGCGTCCAAGCGCTTATCGCCCCATACGTTGAGAAGGACCCCACAAGCTTCTGCACCTATGAGGATTTCCAGAAGGGCGTGGCGGCGCTCAAGGATTTCTGCCTGCTGCGTGCTCAGAGTATCAGCGGTCAGTTGGAGGGCTCCATACCGTCAACCTCTGATGGGCAGGCTGAAAATACGCCCGCGCTTGTCGATGGTTCTAATGTCGATATTACTGATATGGGTACTATGAACAACGGCTTTGGCGGCAGAGACCAAGGTGGTGGGCCGCCTCGTATGCCAGAAGACGGAGAAATCCCAGACAGTATACAGCCGATAGGTTTTGAGGAGCGACAGGTTCCGGGCGAGACTGGCATGCTCGACACGAGCGGATTGGCTATGGTTGGAGTTTGTGCTCTGGTGCTTATTATGGCTATTGTTGCCATAATATTACTTCCGAAAAAACGATCCAGAAAAAGCCGTAGAAAGTGGTAAAATAAACAGCATGGAACACATAGATCTACGAAAACTAAATAGTGGATAACTCAAGCAGATACGCAGGCAGGTCGTACACCTAACAAGATGGGGAAAGCCGGGAAAGAGAGCGGCTGAATATGCTTTTCGCTCTGAGCAGGCAGGGAGACCTTCGCTTTATAAAGAAAACGGTCAATCATATAAACCGCTCTCAAATACTTGCATCCCAAAGATTTTCCTGCTATACTATGAAAATAGATTTAGCTGAAATTGGAGGAAGAACATATTGGACTTACGCGTTCTCGAATACTTCCTGATGACCGCCGAGGAAGGCAGTATCACCCACGCCGCTGAGCTTCTTCACGTGTCCCAGCCCACGGTCTCCCGTCAGCTGATGGACCTGGAGCGGGAGCTGGGCAAGACGCTTTTGATACGCACAAAAAGAAACGTCAGTCTCACAAAGGACGGCCTATTGTTCCGGGAGACCGCCCGGGAGATCCTTGCCCTCTACCAGAAAGCGGTGCGGGAGAACGCCAGTGCCGGGGAGCTCTCAGGGGAGTTGTACCTTGGCATGGGCGAGACCGGCTCGGTGCATTTTTTGGCTCAGGAGATCGCCGCCTTTCAGACGCTGTACCCAGGGGTGCATTTCCATCTTATATCCGAGAACGCCGACCGCATCTGTGAGGACATCGAAAAGGGCCTGCTGGACGCTGGGCTTGTCATGCGCAATGTGAATCCGTCCACCTTTGAGATACTGGAACTGGGCCTGACGGAGACCTGGGGAGTGCTGGTGCCCGAGGGCCACCCATTGGCCGGGGAGCCAGAGGTATCGGGCAGGCAGATACGGCATGAGCGGCTGATATTGCCGGAGAACACCGTCTTCAAGCAGGAACTGTTGCAGTGGCTGGGAGCGGGGGCTGAGAGCCGGGTGGGGGCCACCTACAACCTCATCTTCAACGCCTTCCCCCTGGCCCAGGCCTCGGGCGCGCTGATAGTCTGTCTGGGTGTGCCGGGGGAACGTCAGGAGGGGAGGGTTTTCCTGCCATTCAGCAGGAAAAAGACTGCCTCGGCCTCGTTTATCTGGAAGAAAAAGCCCGTGCAGAGTCCAGCGCTGGAGGCGTTCCTTGAGCACATCACTCATGCGGTTTCTAAATGATAACTCATTCAAAATAGATATTTCACATTTTAATGACCTTCTGTTATAATGTAGTCAACACAAAAACAGGAGGTCATTTTTATGAAAAACTTTTTCTATCACGCACCGGTAAAGGTACTGTTCGGCGAGGGCGGCGTAGAGCGGCATTTAGGTATGGAACTGCGGGCTTACGGCAAAAATATCATGCTGGCTTATGGCGGCGGCTCCGTGAAGCGGAGCGGGCTCTATGACCAGCTCACCGGCATTCTGGAGCAGGCTGGCAAGACCGTCGTTGACTTTGGCGGCATCACCTCGAATCCCACTTATGACATGGTGCTGAAGGGCGTCGAGACCGTCAAACGGGAGAAGGTGGACTTCATTTTGGCTGTGGGCGGCGGCTCTGTTATGGACTGCGCAAAGGTCATTTCCACAGCGGCGAAGGCCCCCGGCGACTACTGGAAGCTGATTTTTGAAGACCATTACTACCCCATGAGCGGCACCCCCTGGGGCGCGATTGTGACCCTCTCCGGCACAGGTTCGGAAATGAACGGACTGGGCGGCATCAGCAACAAGGCGTTGAATACAAAGGCCGCCTTGCCGGGCAGCCCCGCAAGCTTCGCTATCTGCGACCCTACCTACCTTCTGACTGTGCCCGAGAAGCAGGTTGCCTCCGGCATTTTCGACAACCTCAGCCACTGCATGGAGACCTACTTCGGCCCCGGCGAGTGCGTGTCCGACGCCATGAACGAGGCTGTCATGCACGATATCATTGAGAACGCCCGAGCATGGCGCAAGGACCCCACAAATATTGACATCCTCGGCAACCTCATGTGGGACTCGTCTCTCCCTCAGACTTTCCTCTTCAACTGTGGCAAAGAGGGCGGCTTCCAGTGCCACCCCATCGAGGCTCAGCTTTGCGCCTACACTGGCAGTAACCACGGCATGGCTCTGGCTGTTATCCATCCCAGCTACTATAGGCACATCGTGAAGAATATGCCCGAGAAGTTCGCCCGGTTCGGGCAGAAGGTGTTCGACTTAGACCCCACCGGGAAGACCACAGAACAGCTGGCGGACGAGGCTGTTGAGGCTGTAGCCAGCTTTGTGAAGGAGTTGGGGCTGGACAGCAGCTTTACCGAGCTGGGGCTGAAGGTGGGCGAGGAGATTTTGCGGAAGGTTTCTGAGAATTGCGGCGTGAACACGAGTATGCCTCGGGTGTTGCCCAGGGAGGAAATTTTCCAGATGTTGATGGAAGTCATGTAACCGAAAGGAGAAAAACCATGAGCGATACACTGTTCACCAAGGGTGGGCCAAATTCCTCCGGAGCCTATTTCACTGGGCAGTCCTACCTGTTTGCCTTGAGCGAGATGGGCGTGCAGATTTTTAACGTCACCTTCGAGCCGGGATGCCGAAACTTCTGGCACATCCACCACGCCAAGTCCGTCGGCGGGCAGATTTTGCTCTGCACCCAAGGCCGGGGCTGGTATCAGGAATGGGGCAAAGAGCCCCGTGAGCTCCACCCCGGGGATGTGGTAAACATCCCGCCGGAAGTTAAGCACTGGCACGGTGTGGCAAAAGACAGCCAGTTTGCCCATGTAGCGATTGAAGTGCCCGGGGAGGACTACTCCACCCAGTGGCGCGAACCGGTCAGCGATGAGGAATACAGTAAACTGAGCTGCATTGAAAACGTAGCCCAGTGACCGCTATAGATCGAGAATTTGAAAGAAGATAAAAATATGTATACTTACAAAACCTACACAGTCGCCACCGACAACGGCCCCTACATCACCACGCTCATTTTGAACGCCCCCGAGTCTGTCCGCGCCGAGTGCATAGACAAGGACACCTTGTGTGTATGATTTGGATGGAAGCAGAGTTATGGAGAACGGCCGCCTGGTGACCCTCTGGCGCTGGTTGGGGAGGCAGAGGAGAAAGTTATTTCATTGTGATAGATATGCGCGACAGTTTTCTGTAATCGTAAAAACAAAACTTGAGCCGCATAGCTAAGAAGAAACTTTTTTAGCAGTATGATGTGAGATCTATCTATAGCTTCATCAAAAGGCGCGCCGCAGATCCCAGTCTGCGACACGCCTTTTTGAAGATAAGCGGATGATCCCGATGCTTCAGAAGCTAGATCGGAGCAGAAGAATACAACACGATCCTCATGGAGTGAAACCGTTTATAACTTGAATCAGAACCTCTCTCGCATCCTTAACACTGTTGGGGGAGCTTGTACTTATAGTTGTACGTATACCATTCAGGGAAACCGTTGCGAGGCACTCGCTATTCTTGTTGTCATTTGTATGGCTCGCCTTAACGATCACTGTCTCAAGTCCATTGGGGGCAGCGTAGGTTTCCTCCTCTACCTCTACACCGTTTCTTTTTTCTTCACTAAAATCATACCAAAGGTACGTGCCACGCATCCTCTCATCCACCTTTAAACTGCGGTCGGTAAATATATCATTGTCCACCTTAACGCTAACTTCACCGATCTGATAGTCTCCATGGACAGAGATATTCCGCAAGTCCCTGTCAGACATAACCACAAACCGACTATCATAAAACTTACTGTCAAGTTCAGAGTAGGGGATCTCAGCAGCAGAGGCATCAAGCACCGGGTTGTTCATCAGATCCAGACCCACAAATTCCTCTACCCTTTCCCATGAATCAAAGTATGTGCGGTTTGAAAAGGGATGGTCTTTAATACCCTGGCCTTCCGTAGCTTTGAGTTCATCAGACAGACTGTCCATGGGAACATAGGTGATTTCCCCAGACACCTGAAAGAATCCTACTGATTCTTCCGTGACCCCTATTTTATCTGTTTTGAAGAACGATACGACCGCCGCTGCCGCGCCTGCCGTACATGCCATAAATAGTGCAGCCACTGCCACACATGCAGCGATCCTTTTCCGATTTTTCACGGGTCTTTCCCTCCTTGTGTCATTCTGGAGGATTTCTTCCAGAAGCGCCTTCTCCCTCTCTGGGCCAGTGGTCAGCGCGTGGAACATTCTGTTCAACTCATATTGCTTCATAACCATCTTCCTCCAGTTTCAATTTCAGTTTCTTTCGTGCCTGAACCAGTCTGGAACGCACGGTAGAGGAATTCTCCCCTAAGATTCCGGCGATCTCTCCGGTGGTGTAGCCCTGGTAGTAATGTAAGTAGAGCACCAACCGGTGGGGTTTGGGAAGTGACGCTACCTGTTCCCATACCATATGGTCCTCCGGCTCCTCCCATGTAAGGGCATCCAGCGTCTCACTGTCTGCCCTTCGGCTACGCCACCAATGCTTTAGCTGGTTACGGCACTCATTCCGAGCAGTGACGATAAGCCATGCTTTCTCGTGTTCCGGATCACGGAATGGCTGGGTCTGCTCCATTGCCTTACGAAAGACATTCTGGGCAGCATCCTCTGCGTCAGGCGTGTTTTTCATCATCAACAGACAAATCTGATAGACCATCCCGAAATGCCGTTGGTAGAGGGCGGCCAATTCCTCCCGGGGAAATACACTTGCCATGGGGATTACCTCCTTTTGTCTTTCTATATATTACACAATCGGCAAGGGGAAATTGTTGATGCGTGAAAAATATTTTTATATTTTTTGTGGTTATTATTTCTGAAAAGCGATCGAGAAAAATGATGCAGAAAGTGATTAAATAGACAGCATGGAATACATAGATTTACGAGAACTGAATAGTGAAGAACTCAAGCAGATACGCAGGCTGGTCGTACTCCTCAGAAAGGATGAGGAAAAGCGGGAAAGGAATAGAGGAATTGACAGGAGTACGGCAGAGTCACGCCAGCGAAATATGGACGGCGTATCAGCAAGAGGGTGAGAGTTCCCTGGAACCAAAGAAACGGGGGTCCAGGAAGGGGACGCCTATGCTGCTGACAGCAGGGGAACGGGCGCAAATACGGAAAACTATCATTACCCGCCGCCCAGAGGAATTCGGCATTCCCGGGAGTTTGTGGACACTGAAGAGGATGTGCGCATACGGAAAAGATTTCGTACGGCAGTGTGCCCTTATGGCATAATAAGGACAAATCAGAATTTCCCGAAAAATCAATGGAAATCAGGTTTGTCCTTATCCTTTTTCCAAGAAAAAACGCAAAATGGAGGCCAAAAAGCTATTGTCCAAAAGCAACTTTGCGCCGCCCTGCGCTTTTGTTATCCTCTGTTTTGGGTCAAAAAACAGAACCGACACCACAAAACCCGCATTTTTTGGGGCTTTCTGTGTTTCCGTTCTATAATAACACAATCATCCTTTACCAGAATCAGGTTAATCAGGCCATGCCTTGCGTCCTCCAGCATTTCCAAAAATCCGGGCCGCTGGAAAGCTGACGTTAGATAACGATACTTTTGAAAACACTGAAAAATAAAGGTTTTTCGAGCGACGGACAATTACTTTTATATCCTTATCGACCGGGACGACGAGGGCGAGAACACCGTACAT
>CANPBX010000049.1 GCA_947572385.1 uncultured Clostridia bacterium | reverse complement strand
AGCATCTTCATGGCCACGTCCCGGTTCTGGTACTGGCTGCGCTCCACCTGGCAGCTGACCACTATGCCGGTGGGTATGTGAATGAGGCGCACCGCCGAGGAGGTCTTGTTGACCTTCTGTCCCCCCGCGCCTGAGGCCCTATAGACCTCCATCTTAATGTCGTCGGGGCTTATCTCGACTGAGTTGTCCTCCTCTATCTCGGGCATGACCTCAAGGGAGGAGAAGGAGGTGTGCCGCCGCCCTGCCGCGTCAAAGGGCGACACCCGCACCAGCCGGTGTACCCCGGCTTCACTTTTCAGGTAGCCGTAAGCGTTCTCGCCCTCTACCAAAATAGAAGCGGATTTCAGCCCCGCCTCGTCCCCGTCCAGGTAATCAAGGGTCGTGACCTTGAAGCCCCTGCGCTCGGCCCAGCGGCCGTACATGCGGAAGAGCATCTCCGCCCAGTCCTGTGCCTCGGTGCCGCCGGAGCCCGCGTGGAAGGTGAGAATGGCGTTGTGGCCGTCGTACTCCCCGGTAAGCAGGGTGGAGAGCTTCATATTGGCTATCTCGCCTGTTACCGAGTCTATCTCCGTCTGTATCTCATCAATGAGTGAAAGGTCCTCGGCCTCGTCCCCAAGCTCGATAAGCGCCGCCGCGTCATCGCAGCGGGAGCATAGCTTCTGATAGCTTTCGTCCTTCGCTTTCAGTCCGGCCATGCGCTGGGTCACCTTCTGGGCGTTCGCCATATCGTCCCAGAACCCCGGCTCCGCAGACTTGAGCTCCAGCATTTCGACCTCCTCCCGCAGCCTCTCAAGGCCAAGGGCTTCGCCCAGGGCGTCAAGGGCCTCCCGCTGGGCGGCAAGCTGCCGGGCGAGCTCTTCAAATTGCAGCATATCCGTTATCTCCTTTCCAAAATAAAGAAGCCGTTTTATGGTGTATACCCCAATATTATACCAAAAAACCGTGGGGATGTAAACAGGGAAAACCGTTAATCCCTTTTAAAGAAAGAGTTGCTGGGACGTAACTTCGGCAGTTTTACACAAAAACACGTTGAAATGGCGGGAGCCCTGTGCTATAATGGGGCCAACAAACCCAAGTTCAGAGGTGCCAGATTATGAATCTTACTGTCCCCGTAGGAATTGGAATTTTACTTGTTTTAGTGATAACCGGATTGCTTATTTTGTTAAGACGCAATTCCTTTAAATCTGAAAATAGTAAAAGAATATATATTGTAACAGGGGCGTTACAAGCGGTTCATATAATATTGTATTTCACAGGATTATTGGATAAAACTGCTCAAGTTAATGTATACATTGCATTTGGAATCTGTGCTGTTGTTTCCATCATATGTATTTTGATGTCTGGTTGGATGTTGCTGTCTTTTTCAAAGTTTAAGCATGGAATAAAGTATCTGCTTATGTTTCTTGCTATACTTCAAGTGATTAGTACGGTTATTATATTTTTATTACCTGAAGGCTGAATGACAACTTCCAGTTTAGCGGGCAGTCATCCAGTGAATGGCTGCCCGCTTTGGATATATTAATTAACGAATGGTTTGGTGAAACCTCTTTCGGCAATACCAATCTGAAAAGGTAAAAAAGCAAAACCGCCACTCGGCAAAGTGACGGTTTTGTAATACTTATAAAATTGCTCATAAACCGGGCTGACCGCTACTGGGCAGCGCCATTTTTGTCAAGGGACTTTATCTCCCTGGTATACAGCCGCATAAAGAAGAACACACTTACCAGCAGCGAGACAGTCTCGGCTACGGGGAAGGCCCACCAGACGGCGTTGACCTCCCCAAAGATTCGGGACAGCAGCCAGGCTGAGGGGACCAGCACGGCCAGCTGGCGCATAATGGAGACTATAAGGCTGTAGGTGCCGCGGCCCACGGCCTGGAAAAGGGTGGAGGAGACTATGCCCAGGGCGGCGAAGATAAAGCAGGTGCAGATGGTACGAAGGGCGGGGACGCCGATGTAAAGAAGCTCATCCGAGGCGTTGAAGATACTCAGAAGCTTATCCGGCAGCAGGAGGAAGGCGAGCATACCGGCGAGCATTATAAAGAGTGCTATGAGGCAGCCATGAGAGAGGGCCTGCATCAGGCGTTTTTTGTTTCTTGCGCCGTAGTTGAAGCCCATAATTGGGAGCAGGCCCTGGGTCAGGCCGAAGACCGGCATGAACACGAAGGACTGCAGCTTGAAGTAGAGGCCGAAGACGGTATATGCCGCGGTGGAGAAGCCGGAGAGTATGCCGTTCATAGCCATATTCATAACGGTGCCGATGGCCTGCATGACTATGGCGGGGAGTCCTACAGCATAGATATTTTTTATTGTTTCCCAGCGGGGCCTGAAGCCTTTAAAGCTGATCGATATAGCGTGCGGGCGCGCGGCAAAGACTATTGCCGCGAATATCATGGAGATGATCTGCCCGCCCACGGTGGCAATAGCGGCGCCGGTGACTCCCATTGCCGGAAGGCCGAAATAGCCGAAGATGAACACCGGGTCCAGGGCTATGTTTATAAGGGCGCCCACCAGCTGGAATATCATGGGCCAGAGCATATTGCCGGTGGCCTGGAGTATCTTCTCCAGCATTACCACAACAAAGCTGCCGAATGAGAAAATGCAGCAGACGGATATGTACTGGTCGCCCATGAGAACTATCTCCGGGTCGGACTCGAACATTTTAAAGAAGGGGGTCGTGAAGAAGGCACCATACACGGCGAAGACTGCCGCGGTGCACAGGCCCAGCACTATCCCGTGGGACGCCGCGGACTCAGCCTCGGCTTTCCTGCCCTCTCCCAGGCGGCGGGAGATTAGGGAGGTGACGCCGACTGCAGTGCCCACCGCGAAGGCTATCTGTAGATTTTGAATTGGAAAGGCCAGGGATACCGCCGCCATAGCCTTTTCGCTCACCTGGGAGACGAAGTAGGTGTCAACGATATTATACAAAGCCTGGACCATCATGGAGAACATGGCGGGCAGGGCCATGGAGAATATGAGGGGCAGCATTTTAGCCGTGCCCATCTTGTTTTGGGGCTGTACGTTCTCGCTCATTTAAACACTCCTTTAGTTTCCTGTAACGGCGCGGATAAGCTTCTCCAGCGCCGGGTCGCCGCAGGGCACGGCAATATACGGAGTGCCGTCCTGTGAGGTATACCGCAGAGGGATGTCTGTGGGGACAAGGTTAAGGGAACCGGGTACCGGGCTCCGCTCCGGCTGGGGCTTGCTCTCAGGCTGTGCCTTCGGCTCCGGCGTTGGCTCCGGCTTATACTCAGGGGCGGGCACAGATACAGTGACAGCCTCAGCCGTGGGGGCGGGGGCCCTGTCTTCGGCTCTCGGGGGGCCAAGACGGTAGAGCTTCACGCCGTAGGGCTCAAGCTCAATGCAGCCGTTGAGCTCCCGGCTCTCCCCGGTGAACAGGTCTGTGGCGGGGCCGTGGTAATTTACGTTGATATTGAACCCGCTCTGGTCGGCGTTTATGGCGGCGAACACAGTCTCGTCCTGGGCCTCCCGGCGTATGACTATCTGCTTGTTTAAGATAGTCTCGTTCTTATAGCTGCCCTCGCTGAGGGCTTTGCTCTGAAGCTTTATCCGGCTGAGCTTACCTATGAACTCCGTCAGGCTGTTCTCTACAGGCTTATCGAAGCAGGGCCTAAGGGCTGGGTCGCCGTCATGCTTGTCGCCATCTGCGCCCCATTCGCTGCCGTAGTACAGGCAGGGGATGCCGGGCATACAGTAGAGCATGGTGTAGAGGCCCTCTATCTGCTGCTTATCCTTGAGTATGGTGTGTATGCGTGTTACATCGTGGTTGTCGGCAAAGCACAAAAGGTGCTCGCCCCTGTAAAGGCACCAGTTCTCGGAGCCGAACTGCCGGTTTAAGGAATGGGCTATCTCGAACATGTTCTTGTCGTTGAAGGAGGAATAAAGCCCCTTATAGCACTCGTAGTTGGTGACGCTGTCTAGCATTTCCGGGTTCATTATGCGCTTATAGTCACCGTGTATCATCTCGCCGAGGAGGAAGAAACCCGCGTCCCGGCCCTTGGTGTACTGATGGAGGCGGCGCATGAAGTTTTCATCCAGCAGGTACGCGACGTCAAGCCTCAGGCCGTCTATTGCGAACTCATCCATCCAGCCGCCGACGCACTCTAAGATATGGTCCACCACGGCCGGATTCTGAAGGTTCAGCTTCACCAGCTCGAAGTGGCCCTCCCAGCCCTCGTACCAGAGGCCGTCGTTATAGTTTGAGTTGCCGCCGAAGTTTATGTGGAACCAGTCCCTGTAGGGGGAGTTCTCCCTATTCTTTAAGACGTCCTGAAAGGCCCAGAAGCCGCGGCCCACGTGGTTGAATACGCCGTCAAGCACCACCCTTATCCCGGCCTCGTGCAGGGCATTGCATACGTCGGCAAAGTCCTCGTTGCTGCCAAGGCGGGAGTCTATTTTCCTGAAATCCCTGGTGTCGTAGCCGTGGGTGTCGGACTCGAACACCGGGGAAAAGTACACCGCGCCTGTGTTGAGTTTTTTAAGGTGCGGCACCCAGTCTATCACCTTGCGTATACGGCTCATAGGCACGCCGTCGTTCTCATAGGGAGCCCCGCAGAAGCCGATGGGGTAAATCTGGTAGAACATGGCTGAGTTCTGCCAGCCGGGGTTATTTTTCAGATGTGTAACATTCATGATGATGCCTCCTGTTTATCGCAGTTTACAGCTGTTCCCGTCCCAGGAGAACACGCTGTTATAGAATGCTGTCATGCCGTCTACCATGTGCTTTAGGTCCTCACGCCCCGCTGTCTCATAGGGGGAGTGCATGGCAAGCTGGGCCAGGCCGATGTCCACGGTGGGGATGGCCACCTGGGAGCCGGAGATAAGGCCCAGGGTCCCGCCGCCGGGGGTAGAGGAGTTGTTGTAGTAGTCCTGGGTGGGCACGTTGGCTTTTTCACAGATGCGCTTGAAGAGGGCGGCGGTAGAGGCGTCTGTGGCGTACCTTGTGCTGTGCTTCACAACTATGCCGCAGTTCATCCAGCACTTGCTGGTGGGGTCCGCCTTGTCGGGGTAGTTGGGGTGTACGGCGTGGGCGTTGTCTGCAGAGAGCAGCATACCGTTCTGTACGGCAAGGCTGCGGGCCTCGCTGTCCTTTCCCGCCCACCGGCATATCCTGTCTATTACATCGCTGAGCATGGTGGAGCCCGCCCCCTGGCGGGTCATGCTGCCGGTCTCCTCGTTGTCAAAGACAGCGCATATCATGCAGTTCTCGGGGTTATCGCTTTGCAGGAAGGCGGTGACTGCTGAGAAGGAACACTCCAGGTCATCCAGCCTCGGCGCGGAGATAAACTCATTTTGGGCGCCGAAGACCGTCCCCCTGGTGCGGCTGTAGAGGTACAGGTCGTGGGAGAGTATGTCCTCCTTCTTCACCCCTATAAGCTCGCTGAGCATAGAGAGCAGGTCGGCGCCCTTGCTGCCGAACAGGGGCAGGGTGTCCCGCTGGGGGTCAAGTTTAGCGCCGTTATTGGCCTCGCGGTTCATGTGTATGGCAAGGCTGGGGATAGTGAGAAGGTCCTTTGCCAGGTTTACAAGCTGCATACGCACGCCGTCCTCAGTGCGTATGCCCAGCCTGCCGGCCACAGACAGGGGCCTGTCCAGCCAGAGGTTTAGTATTGTGCCCCCATATACCTCGGTGTTGAGCTTTGTGTAGTGCCCGCCGCAGTCCATCTCGGGAGATCCCTTCACCTTGAAGCAGGGTGAATCCCCGTGGGGAGCCGCCACTGAGAAGGCATAAAAGTTCTTCTTGGGTACCCGGAAGGCGATCACCGAGCTCTGGCTCCGGGTGGTAAAGTATCCGCGCCCCTCGCTAAGCTCCCAGGCTCCGGACTCAGAGAGCTCGGTGAAACCCGCGTTCAGGAGCATAGCCCTCACGGCATTGACAGTGTGCAGGGATGTGGGGCTGCTCTCGATGAAATCGAAAAGCCTGCCTGTAAGCTGGTCGGTCATAATTTATTACCCCTTTTCCAAAAAAATAGTAGCTTTATAATAACATGATAAAAAACTGGGCATTTGATACTTTATGGGTAACGGGGCCCACAGCTTTAAACCCGCAGCGTTCATACACCCGCTTGGCCCGGATATTGAACCTGGCGACTGTCAGCCTGACTGCACAGGCCCCAAGCTCCTCCCGGGCAAGCTTTATCCCGCACTGCACAAAGGGCTCACCAAAGCCCAGCCCGCATAGGTCGGGCCTTAGCCCCAGGCCAATGTCCAGCGGGCCGTCAGAGTATGCGCCCTCCTCGACAGTTGGTATCCTGGCCCCGGCCCCGAATTGGTAGAAGCCCGCAAGCTCCCGGGCGCTGTTTAAAAGGGCATAGGAGCTGCCGTCCAGCAGCTCGTCTACGGGGCTGCCCTCGTCCCAGTTATAGACGGCGTACTCCCCCGGGTACTCCCAGGCGGCTATCTTCGCCGCAAGCTCCCCGGTCATGGGCACAATGCCGAATATCCGTCCCTTTCTCCCCCTCACAGGCTCTCCCTCCTCACTGAAATTCCGGTATATATTCCGCTCCCATAGCCTTTCTGGACTGTACAAAGCCCTCAAGCCCCAGCTCAAAGAGGGCGTCCTGTACCTTCAAAAGCTCCCGCCTGGTGACCGTCCTCGAGAGCTCCGGGTAATTCTCTATTCCCTCTTTCGCCTCGCCCCAGGGGGTGTACTGGGCCATAAGGCTCACAGGTATGCCGGGGAACTCCCTGGCTATGAGCTCCAGGGCGGCTATGGAATTTTTGGTGTGCCCGGGCAGGATAAGGTGCCGAATCAGCACGCCTTTTATCATCATCCCATCGCCGTCATACTCCGGGGGGCCTGCCTGCCGTACCATTTCATGTATGGCATTGACAGCCGTCCCAGGATAATCCGGGGCATTTGAAAGGTCTTCCCCGAGCTTTGTCTGGGCGTACTTGAAGTCGGGAAGATATATGTCCACAAGACCCTCCAGGCTTTGAAGGCTCTCCTTACGCTCGTACCCCGAGGAATTATACACCACCGGCACCGGCAGCTTTCTCATCATAAGAGCCTCCCGCATCCCGGGGATAAACTGTGTAGCGGTCACAAGGTTTATATTATGGGCGCCGCCGTCTATCAGGCCAAAGAAAATACCGCTGAGCTCCCGGGGGGTCACGGCCCGGCCCGGAGTCCTGCCGCGGCTGATACTGTAGTTCTGGCAGTACCTGCACCCCAGAGGGCAGCCGGTAAAAAACACTGTTCCTGAGCCGTTTTTGCCGCTGATGGGAGGCTCCTCCCAGAAGTGCAGCGCCGCCCGGGCTATGCGTATTTCATCGAGGCTGTGGCAGGGGGTGCTGCCGTCCCTCACAACCCCGCACATCCTTGGGCACAGCTTACATATCATGGGTTTATTGCCAGCATAGCGCAGTTGCTCCCCCGCTGGCCCCGGGTCTTGCGGTGGGAGAAAACCAGGTCGCTGTTCTCCATAGTGCATACCCCGCCCACGGTGATATGCTCCGGCAGGACTCCCGCGGACAGGAGTGACTGGCGGCAGCACTCCCACAAATCGATATGGTACTTCACCCCGCCGTCGCCGGGCAGCTCCGTGGGGCCTGTTACAAATTCACCGGAATTGGGCAGCTGCAAAAACTCCTTTGCGACGGGGGCGTCCACCTCGAAGCAGTCCCTGCAGATAGAGGGGCCTATAGCCGTTATGAGCTTCTTAGGGTCTGAGCCGAACTCCTCGGCCATGCGCTCAGCCATCACCCTGAGCATACCCGCCGCGGCTCCCCGCCATCCGGCGTGGGCAAGGCCTATGGCCCGGTGCTCCGGGTCGATGAAGTATACCGGCACGCAGTCGGCGGCAAATACCACCAGGGTCACCCCAGGCACGTCTGTACACAGGCCGTCTGCGCTGTCGCAGTCGTTGGGCATCCAGATCCCGACGCCCCGCTCGCCTTCCCCTACACGGCGTATGTCGGTCCTATGCACCTGGCAGCCGCAGACCATGCTATCTGGATCAAAACCGGCGGCCTTGGCGAAGCGGCGGTAATTCTCCTCCACGTTTCCGTCCGAATCCCCCCTGCCGTACCCCAGGTTCATTGAGGCAAATTCTTTGCCGCTCACCCCGCCTATCCTGGTAGAAAAAGCGTGGGTCACAAAGTCGAGCTTGCTGAGGGCAGGGAAGCGCAGCACCCCCACGCTGTTATTTATCTCAAGCTGCATATTGCCTATCTCCCCGGGCTCGGCGCGCCGGGGCTTTTCTATCACAGGCATTGGTACGGCTTTTTTACTCACTACTATCCCCTCGTATTTCTCTTTGATTATTACCCTCCCCGAGAAGCGCAGCCCGCAGTCACGGCAGCGGAACTCAGAGACAAAGGCTCGGTTGTGCTGATGCCAGCGGCAGGTGCGGGAGCTCCCCCCTCCGCAGGCCGGACAGCGGAACCGAAGGTGCTCTGGGCGCACCCGGGAGTCCTTCAGGTCGCGCACATAGCTCGTGCGGAAGGTCATGCGCCGGTAGAAGCTCTCGCCGCAGGACTGGATGAACGGCCCCGGGTCCAGACGCCCACGGACACGGCGGAGTATTTCCAGGGCTATCTTGCTGTCGTCCAGGGCCCGGTGCTGGGAGAGCTCTGAAAGGTCTATCCCCAGAAGCTCCGCTGCCTTTTCAAGGCCGGTCTGCTCGTTGGAGCCCAGGCCCAAGGACTCCTGGGCGTAGCGCTGCAGGTCGCAGTATTTTTTTAAGAACGGGACCTGTGTGCTGCCGCTGAAATATTTGCAATTTTCTATCAGGGCCAGAATGTCTGAATGGCCCCAGGTCATAAGAACACAGTCCCCAAGCCAGCGCTTGAAGCGGCTCACGGCGTTCATGAAGGGCAGGCCGTCAGATGATAGCTCCTCCTCGGTAATGCTTGTAAGGTCCGCCACCACCGGGTTCAGGTGCTTGCCCACCTGGGGCCGCACAAAGCAGGTGAAGGTGCCTATGGGCTCAAGGTCCGGCCCGCATTTCACCGCGCCGAACTCGATTATCTCGTTGATATAACCCTGAAGCCTGCGGCTGTATGCCGCGTTCCACTCAAGGTCCAGAATAGCGATATTTATATCAGGCACCTCCTTTGGGGGCATACGGTCAGCCGGACTTTTTACGGCTCTGCTGCTTCATCCTCTGCTCGTGTGAGAGCACGGCCTTTCTCATGCGCACGCTCTTGGGCGTGACCTCCACGTATTCATCCTCGCTGATGAACTCAAGGCACTGCTCCAGGCTCAGCACCGAGTGGGGCGTAAGCCTCAATGCCTCGTCCGACGACGACGAGCGGGTATTTGTGGCGTGCTTTTTCTTGCACACGTTTACAACTAGATCCTCGGCCTTAGGGCTGGCCCCGACTATCATGCCCTCGTAAACCTCGACCCCGGGCCCGATAAAGAGCCTGCCCCGGTCCTGGGTGTTGAACAGGCCATAGGCTGTGGACTCCCCGGTCTCAAAGGCTATTATAGAGCCCTGCTGCCGCTGGGAGATATCCCCCTTATAGGGCTCGTAGCCGTCGAAAACATGGTTCATAATGCCGTTGCCGTTGGTGTCTGTGAGGAACTCGGAACGGTAGCCCATTAATCCCCTGGCTGGTATCCTGAATTCCATATGGGTGATTCCGGTCTCCCTGGTGCCCATGTTCACAAGCTCAGCCTTTCTTGAGCCTATCTTCTCCATAACGGCCCCGACATAGCTGTCAGGGGTCTCTATCATAAGGAGCTCCATGGGCTCAAGCTTTTTGCCGTCCTTTTCCTTGTATATGACTGTGGGTGGCGAGACCTGGAACTCATAGCCCTGGCGGCGCATCTGTTCTATTAGTATAGAGAGGTGCAGCTCCCCGCGGCCAGAGACCTTGAAGGTGTCCATGCTGTCTGTCTCCTCAACGCGCATGGCTACGTTTGTCTCCACCTCCTTAAAGAGCCGGTCGCGGAGGTTTCGGGAGGTCACGAACTTGCCCTCCCGCCCGGCGAAGGGGGAGTCGTTGACCTTAAAGAGCATGGAGACCGTGGGTTCGTCTATCTTCACAAAGGGAAGCGGGTCGATATTATCGGTGTCACAGGCGGTCTGCCCGATGTTAAGGTCCGTTATGCCGGAGACTGCTATTATGTCCCCAAGCCTGGCGCTCTCGGCCTCGACCCTTTTAAGGCCCTCAAACTGGTAGAGCTTAGATATCTTGGCGTTCTTATGGCCTTCCTCGCCGCCTCCGCATATAGCCACCTGCTGGCCTGCCTTTATCTCCCCCCTTTCGACCCGGCCTATGCCTATACGGCCCACATACTCGTCATAGTCGATGTTGGAGAAGAGCACCTGCGTGGGGCCCTCAAGGTCGCCGCTGGGGGCGGGGACCTCGCTGAGTATCATCTCAAAAAGGGGCTTCATATCTGTACCGAGGACCTCCGGGTCCAGCGTGGCGTAGCCGTCCCTTGCGGAGCAGTAGGCCACCGGGAATTCCAGCTGGTCGTCGTTTGCGCCAAGCTCTATAAATAGATCCAGCACCTCGTCCACTACCTCGGCGGGCCGGGCTCCGGGCCGATCTATTTTGTTCAGGACCACAATGGGCTTTTTCCCAAGGCCTAAGGCCTTCTTCAGCACAAAGCGGGTCTGGGGCATACAGCCCTCGAAGGCGTCCACCAAGAGCAGCACGCCGTCCACCATCATGAGGACTCGCTCTACCTCGCCGCCAAAGTCCGCATGGCCTGGAGTGTCCACGATATTTATCTTGGTATCTCCGTATTTCACCGCGGTATTCTTCGAGAGGATCGTAATGCCCCGCTCCCGCTCAAGGTCTCCCGAGTCCATGACCCGTTCCGCTACGGCCTCATTTACGCGGAAGATACCGCTCTGCCGCAGCAGCTGGTCCACCAAAGTGGTCTTTCCATGGTCAACGTGGGCGATGATAGCCACGTTGCGCAGGTCTTCTCTTATTCCCATTTTCTATCCTTTCCTTTCAGCTGCTTACCTGAATTTTATTATACGACTTATTATTATAGCACAATTCAGGGGATTTGAAAAGCCCTCTTTTGCTCGGGGATATAGCGCGGCAGCCGGCTATATCTGTAAGTGTCCTGAAGCAAAATGGGCAGTAAATAAAAAGACAGGGCGGGGAAGATAAGGCTTCCATGGCCCTGTCTTTAGTAAGCCTAGAGACGGTTGTATCAACTTATCCGGCTTACAAAATATCAGAGGAGTTCACAGTCTGGCAGCGCTGTCCAGCAGCTCCCTGACTTCCTGTGCCGTCTCAAGCCTCCCGGCAGCCTTCGAAAGGCTGTCAGCCTCGTCCTTAGTCCACAGGGAGACGGTCTTACGCACCCTTGGCACGGCTCCTGAGGGAATGCTGAAGCTGGCAATGCCGTAGGACATATAGAGAGGGACAAGACGGGGATCCGAGGCGGTCTCGCCGCAGACGCATACGGGGGTGCCGGTGGCGCTGCCGCACTGGATTATATGCCGCAGGGCCCGCAGCACCGCCGGATGGAAGGGGTCGTATAGACTGCTGACAGAGGGGTTGCCACGGTCGCACGCCATGATATAGCCCACAAGGTCGTTGGTGCCGATACTCATGAACGCTGTTTCCCGGGAGAGGTGGTCGGCTATGAAGGCAGCAGAGGGGGTCTCTATCATCACGCCCACCGGCAGGCTCCCGGCGCAGGCCTTGCCCTCGTTTATCAGCTGCTCCCGGGCCTTTTCAAGAAGCTGGCGGCAGGCGCGCAGCTCGGCAAGCGAGGATATCATGGGGAACATTACACGCAGGTCCCGGCCCTCTCCGGCGCCGGCCCGCAGAAGGGCCCGAAGCTGGGTCAGAAAAACGCCGGGATTCTGGAGGCACCAGCGCACGCCTCTGAGCCCGAGAAAGGGGTTTTCCTCCTTATGGATGTCAAGGCAGGGGACGTTCTTGTCGCCGCCAATGTCCAGGGTGCGTATAACCACCTGCCTGCCCGCGGCGCCCTCAAGGGCTTGCGAGTAGGCTGTGGCCTGTTCTTCTTCACTGGGGGGAGAGCTGCGGTTCATGAAAAGATATTCGGTACGGAACAGGCCGATGCCCTCGCCCCCGGACTCAATGGCCCCGCCTGCGGCGCAGGGCATACTTATATTGCAGTACAGCGGGTACTCCAGCCCGTCGGCAGAGATGGTATGGCGGTCTCGGAAGTGTTCCATGCAGCGGCGCTCCTCAAGCTGGGCCTCGCGCTTCTGCCAGTATTCGGCTATTACCTTCTCCCCGGGTGATGATATGACCTCCCCCCGGGAGCCGTCCACAATGACGAAATCCCCGGAGGAGAGCTTATCCGCGGCTCCCCGGACCCCGCAGACCGCCGGAAGTCCCATAGTCCGGGCCAGTATGCTGGCGTGTGAGGCGGGTCCGCCCTTTTCAAGCACCAGCCCAACTATGCGCTCGGTGTCAAGGTCCGCCATGGCGGAGGGGCTCAACTCCTCTGCTACAAGTATGGAGCCCTTTGGGGCGTCCTTTATGGCGGTATCCTTAACTCCCAGCAGCAGGTGCATAAGGGCGTTGCGTACGTCCCGGATGTCCTCGGTCCTAAGACGGGTGAGTTCGTCATGGGAGTCCGAGAACATGGCTATGTACATATCGCACACCCGGTTAAGCGCACCCTCAGCGCTGAGGCCGGACTCTATAAGCTCACAGACCTGTCGGTTCATCTCCGGGTCGTTGGCGATACCGATATGGGTCTCAAGTATTTTTGAGTCCTCAGAGCTGGGGGAGCGCTGCTGCAGGTGGCGCATACGGCTGGCGGTATTGGCGCAGAAGGCCGCGACGGCTTTGGTGAAGCGGCCTGTTTCATGCTGATGGTCAACGGCACGGTTTTCGTTGAATACCAGGGCATGGGCCCTGATGAGCAGTACCTTGCCAAGGCCTATGCCGTCGGATACGGCAATGCCTTGCAGCATAAGTTACACCTCGCCTTCGGTTATAGATATTGGGAATGATTATTCCATATTATAATTATAATATGGAGATATCAGAAAATCAAGGCCGGTTTTTTATAAGTTTTCTATTTTTTTCTGGGCTTTAAACACCGGCCCCGGCTGAGAGGAGGTCAGGCTGTAGAGGCAGGCGGCGGCCACGGCGAAGTATATTGTCACATTGGGCCGGCGAAGCACGTTGCCGGATATCTGGGCGGCTATCATGGCAAGCAGGAAGCACATGCCGACAGCCCCTGTCTCCAGGGTGAGAAAATCCCTGACTCCTCTCCAGAAGGCTCTGAGCCAGCGGAGGGCTTTGCCGGAGCTGCTCTCCCGCTCGAGAGTGCTGGCCCGCTGTATATTTCCTGCAAGTGCCCGGAATACCTCATAGAAGAACAGGGCGAAGATGAGCATATACAGAACTATGCCGATATAGCCGACACTGTAGAAGACTCCCGGGAAGTCGTTCTCGAGGTCGTAGATGCTGTCGCCCAGAAGGAAATCGCTGTACTCAAAGCCCAGAAAGTGGGTAAGAATGTCTTTTTCGTGCCAGACGAGCTGGGCATAGTTGAGCTTTACCTGCCGGGTATTTGAGAGGACTGCAGGGGAGTCGGTATAGTCGAAGAACTCCATGACATTGTACATGCCGAAGCGGGCGTTGAGCTCGCTGGTGCGGAAGCCGTATACGCCGGTGTCGGAGTAGATCGGCAGCACCGTACGGCGCAGGTTTTCAAGCTGGCGCTCTGATGAGATCTTTGCGGTGACGCCGCCCTGATGTATCAGGTCCAGGGTCCTCTGGTCCGCGCCGGAGTTCTTCAGGCTGTCGGCCGTCATATTACTGTAGATATTCTGGGAGTAGGCTGTCATATTGTTGCGCACGACCATGGGGGATCTTCCCCTAAATACAACCGTCAGAAGGAGCACGGCGAATATGGGCAGGGTATATTTGAGCACATAGCTCCTGGGCTTTCTTCCGATCCTAAGCAGGAACAGAAAAATATATGCGCCGCCTATGATAAATATTGAGTAAAAATCCAGCTTTGTACCGGTGACGAACATCAAGGCTACGGGCAGAAATACCCCCAGGAGATATACAGGATATTTCCCGCTCTTATAGGCCGCAAATATTGAGAAGGGAGCGGCGAGGACGATAATGGCGCTCTGGGCGCTGGGGATGAGGAACCATCCCAGGACCCCAACCTCTATATTATCATAGGTGTGTATAGGGTGCCCGGTGAGCCAGGGCAGGGCGGTAAAGAGGACTATCTCTAGAAAGGCTATAAAGATCCCAAGATAGAATACACTGCGCAGCTGCGGACGGCCCTTTAACACGGTTATAAAGGTGAGGGCATACAGGGGGAAGTTCAAAAGGCGCAGAAGGTTCCCGGTGTCTGAGACCGGGGAGATATAGCCTATCCTGAAGCAGTTGAGCATATGCGCCGCCCAGAAGGCTGCTATGGCGGCGTAGAGTATGAGGTATGCCCGTTTGTGGTCTGTGAGCAGGAGGCCCAGAAGGGCCACCAGGGCTAACAGGCCGAAGCGCAGGAGGGTGGTCATGGCGGTGAGGCCGTACTGGCCGGCAAAGTATGAGGCCACGTCCATGACTGGCTGTGCTACCATCAGCGCCAGTACCATGCCGGAGAGTTTATCTTCCAAGAAATCCTTTATTTTCTGCAACTGGGGGACCTCCTTATTTCACAGGACGTTGTTTTATAGTCAGGCCACTGCGCCGCTCAAAGCGCGCGTGGAGCTTGGTACTCGTATGGATGAGCAGGTAGAGCTGGGCCGCTGCCAGGGAGATATAGACGGTAACGCTGGGCTTGCGCAGGACCTGGCCGGAGAACTGGGCCGCGCCCAGCCCCAGGACCATTATCATGGACCAGGAGCCCAAGGGGACCGTAAGTACCTCCCGCAGCTGGCGAAGGTTTTTGATACAGTGCCATGCAGCTGCCGCCAGGAAGTACCCGGCAAAGCATACGTAGAGCCCACAGCCCAGATAGCCGCAGTAAAAGAGCAGGGCGGGGAAGTCGTTCTCCGGGTCGTAGTTGGTGCCGTTAAGATGGACGGAGGAGGCCTCGAAGCCCAGGAGCCTGGTGAGGAGATCCCCCTCCCCCCATAATAGGGAGGTGACCTTCACTTTCTTCACCCGCACGTCATACAGCACAGAGGCCTTTGTGGTATAGTTATAGCTTTTCATGACCCTGTCAGTGCCGAAGCGGTCTAAAAGGTCCCCAAGAAGGGGCTTCTGTGCGAAGCTCT